>WANL01000030.1 GCA_015521825.1 Candidatus Aenigmatarchaeota archaeon | reverse complement strand
TGAGCAGCAAACCGTTCCTTCCGTCTTTTATAAGTTCTGCTGCTCCGCAGTAAGACGGAGAAGAGGTTATTACCGGGAGTCCGGAGGCCATTGCTTCGAGGACGACGAGACCGAAGGGGTCGTAGAGGGTGGGGAAGATGAAGGCGTTGGCGGCCAAGAAGTACTTATACACTTCTTTAGAGAAGCCCGGATAAATCACATTCCTTTCTGTTTTCACGGCTTTCGCCATGTTTAAGTAGTTTTCTATACGGTCCCCGGGTAAGGATTTGCCCAAAATCAGAAGCTTGTAGCAGTCGTTTTTAAGAAATTTCAGAGAACGTATTAAATAGTGTAAGCCTTTTCTGGAAAAGGGGTTTCCCACGAAGAGCAAAATCTCATCGCTTTTTTCTATTCCGAGTTTTTCTCTTACTTCCTTTGCGTATTTTTTCCTGCCCTCCGGAGAGAAAAGGTTTATATCTACACCGTCGTAAACCACGCTTATTTTTTCCGAATCGACACCGTAGTCTTTAATCAGCTCGTTTTTAACGAAATTCGTCATAGCAATTACGCGTTCGCATCTTTTAAGAGCCTTTTCCTCGATTCTAACGAACAGCTTCGATTTAAGAGAAGTTTTCCTTCCCTCTCTTTTTACCAGTCTCAGCGCGCTTTTTGTTAAGAATCTCACATGGCACACATCCGGGGTAAGGTATCTTCCCGGTTGAGCGACTGTTACATCGAATTCTCTCCGCTTAAGTTTCATGAGGAGGGTTTCTGTAACAAAGATTGTAAAATTCTCCAGCAAACCGTACTCCTTTCCTATTGCTGGAATTTTATGGAAGTTAATGTGTTTTTCTCTGTCGTAGGTGTTTGCAAACACGTGAACCTCGTGTCCCCATTCGGAAAGGATTCTGCCGGTCTCCAGAACGTACTTGGAAGAACCGTGGTAGTGGCAGTGGCTGAGAACGAAGGCTACTCTCATAGTTTTTATTTTCCTTTCGCGGATTTAAAATTTCTGTGCAAGAATTTTCTCATGATTCTGGGAATTCTCGACCTCTTTGGAGCGGGAGCGAGGCTCCGAACGTTTTCCACGGCTTCTTCGAGTTCTCCGAAGGTCGTGGCTTTCAGCACCCTCCCGGCCCTGTAGAGGGCATCGGCCAGCTGGATCTGGTGGTCATCCCCGTGCTCCCCGAACTCCCTGAACCGCGGGACGAGAATGAGCGGCTTTCTTTCGGAAAGAACGTCTATCACGGTCCCGGCCCCGGCGTGGGATATCACAAACTCGGATCTCCTCACGAGTTTTCTGAGCTCGGAGTACCCTATGTGCCTGACGGACCGGCAGCTTCTCGGCACCACCCTACTCGCGCCTCTCTGAACCAGAACATCCGGACCCAGCTTCCCGGAAGCCGCGAGCCGGTCCACCCATTTAACCAGTCTGTCGAAGGGCTGGTCGTGGGTTCCGGTAAGCACCAGTATCATACCAGGGTCCCCCCGTACACCGCTTTAGGATAAAATCTCTTCAGGGACTTCCACTGAACGATGAAGAGGTCGGAAAATCTGTAGGCTAACCTTCCGGTTAGGCTCGGTGACCTCACAGCCGCCATCGTTTCCACGAAGATTACCCTTTTTCCGAAAAACTTCGCTATTAAAACGGTGGGTAGGGCCACGCCGGCTCCGGTCGATATCACGACGTCCGGCCTTTCCTTCAGAAAAATGAAAAACGACTGAAGGAGGTTCAAAATGAGTTTGAGCGGATTTCTCTTCGGATCCTTAACGAAGTAAACCTTTTCCCCGCGGAGTTTTTCCCTTGCATCCGGCCTATCGAAGGTCACGAAGTAATGTTCGAGGTCTTTAAAAACTTCTTCCAGGGCCAGAACTTCTGTCAGGTGGCCACCTGCACTCGAGACTATACACGCTTTGGGTCGCATGATTAGTTTATATCGCCGGAAGTTAAAAATTATTGGGAGTGATCACATGAACGAGGTTTCGAGAATCGAAAGGAACACCGTATTTTCGGTCCTCGAGTGGTTTTCGAGTTTCACGTTCGGCTATCTCTTCTGGTTCGTTTTGGCCGTGCTTCTGACCCCGGAGGAACTCGGCTCGTTTTCGGCGATGTACAGGTCCGCGCTGGCGGTGGTAGGTCTTCTCTTTTCCGGACTTTTCTCCGCCCTGCCGAAGATAATTCCGGAGGACGAGAAAAACGCCGGTAGTGTGATTTTCTGGACCAGCCTTGTTGTTCTGGGGGTGAACCTCGTGCTTCTTCCCGTTCTTCTGGTCCTGGGAGTTCCGGGTGCCGAAGCGGTGTGGATCCTGTCTCTCGGAACGTCCTTCCTGTACCTCACGAACGCCGCGCTTTACTCCCTTCAAATGATGAAGAGGCTCGTGATCTCGAACGCGGTCACCTCCGTACTTAAACTCGTTCTCGCGTCCGTGATGGTGATCGCCGGGTTCAGGGTATTCGGTCCGGTTGCCGGATTTTCCGTTCCCGCACTCCTGGTATCCGCGGCGAAGTACAGATGGCTTCCGCTAAAGTTCGGGAAATTCGAGTTCAGGAAGCTCTGGAACTACTCGGTCGTGAGTCTCGCAGGAAGCGCGGGCGGAATTCTCCTTAATCAGGTGCCAGTGATTTTCCTTGCGGCGTTTCTCTCCGGGTCGTCCGCCGGTCTTTTCACCGTGGCTCTGGTGGTGGCCGGAACCCTTAAAATCCTTCCGAACGCCTTTATAGGCGGGGCCGCCCCGATTCTCCCGAAACTCTGGACCGAAGGGAGGAAAAAAACGGCCGGAAAAATAATCCTGATAGGCTCCAAATTTTCGGCTCTGATTTCCATCCCCTTCGCGGCGGTTCTTTCCGCATTTTCCGGTACCGCGCTCTCGGTTTTCCCGAAGTACTCCGGAGCCGCTCCGGTTCTTTCCGTTCTCGCCCCCTCGGTCCTGGCGCTGACCCTTTTCTCCATGCTTCTCAGATCCATGTACCAGATAGGGCTGTTCAGGTGGTTCTCGGTCCTTTCGCTCGGTGCCGGAGGTGTGAACGCGGTTCTCACGGCCGCGTTGATAGGTCCGTTCGGGCCCGTGGGAGCGGCGATGTCCCTCGGCGCGAGCTCGGCGGTCTTCCTGCTCCTTTCGGTTGCCGTCTTGGACAGAAGGATTCCCGGACTGAAAAGGGAGTTGGGAAGGATCTTCGCGATCTCGACGCCCTTCCTGTCAATCGCGTTCTCGGCTCCGGCCGTGATTCCGGCTCTCGCGGTTTACCTCTGGCTGGTATCGAAACTCGGAATAGTCACGGAGGAGGAAAGGAGAATCGTGAAGGAAAGGAGTAGAGCGGCGAGATTCCTTTCCCGGATTTTAAAGACTCTCAAACACCTCTAAAAAGCCGGAGGCGGTTCGGTCCCAGGTGTACCTTTCCGCGGTTTTTCTCGCGTTCCTTCCGAGTCTTTTCCTGAGGTTCCTGTCCTCGAGGATCAGATTTATTTTTTCCCCGATCTCCCGTTCGTCTCTCGGA
>WANL01000029.1 GCA_015521825.1 Candidatus Aenigmatarchaeota archaeon | reverse complement strand
GGGAATGGGGAATCTGCTCACCGTCGAGAAAGACGGTGAGGGATTGATTGTATATCTTTCCGGAACCGCAGTTTCTGAGGTATATTCTGTTTCCGGAAACGGAATCTATTCTCATGCAGGTGGTTAGATCTTCTTTGAGTTTGGAAGTGACCTGAGTTCCGGTTTTTGCGGTTGAGCCTACGGTGGTTGTGATCCAGGTGTAGAGAATTCCGACGAGAGCGATGGTTATGACGAGGACCATGATGATGGCGACTACCGAGGAGAGGGATTTCATGGATAGAATATGTTCCGAACTGATATTAAACTTTATCTCCGTAGCTCTTATTCATCCATAAGTAAACCGCAGCTGCGGGCAGAAGCGCCAGGTATTTCGCCTCGTCCGGTAGAACCTTTGAGATCACGAACGCAACGAGACCCGAGGCCAGCATCGAGGAAACAGCGGAAGCCGTCCGGTAATCCACCTCGAATTTCTCGTCCCCGTCGATCATAATAATTCTTTCGGCGTTAATTTTAAATCCTTTCGTTCCTATAACGCCGTTATGAAAACCTTCTGCGAAACCGTGGTTCAGGATGTCCTCCCTGTAATAAGGGCCATTCTGGCGAAGAAGCTCAGCGAAAGGGGCTTCACCCAGGAGGAAACCGCGAGGAAGCTCGGTACAACCCAGCCGGCCATTTCCCAGTACCTCAGGAATCTCAGGGGTGTGAGAAAAACCGGGCTCGAAAGGGACCCGGAACTCGCCGAAAGGCTGGAGCTTCTAGCAGGAGCCGTGGCTTCGGGAACCGTGGACCATCTCTCGCTCTCGAAGGCGTTCTGCGAGATATGCAAAAAAGTCAGGGAGAAGAAGCTGATATGCTCGTCGTGCTCCCTCTCCGGAAAGGGCTGCGACGTCTGCTTAGAGCTCTGCTGACCTCCTTCTCCCCACAAGGGAGTAAACCGCCCCTCCGAAAGCCGCCAGCGGAACCCTGAACAGCTCCAGGAGGAAAAATATGGAAACCGCGGACAGGAAGGGGGCGGCGTTTGAAATTGCTTTGAATATATCAAGGTTCTCCACTATTTCCCTGGACATTTCCTCGGAGTAGTTGGCCGAAGATGAGGAAACCGAATCGACGTAGGAATCGAGGGAAGAGATGACGGAATCCCTGAAGCCCGAACAAGAATTTTTCGCCTCGGACGAAAGCTTAAGGTATTCGGAGTTAACCGCGGTTTTTGCTGCCTCTATTCCCTGGGTTATGTAGCTTCTGGCTATCGTACCCTGGAGGTTCGAAAGCTCCTGAACCGAAGGCATGATGGAAATAACGGCGTCGGCCAGACTCTCCTTCGCCCTTTCCGGGAAATCCGGCGAAAAGAGTATGCCGAAGAAGAGTGCGGCCGAAAGGAACAGGGAAAAATACCTGAGAAACTCGGATGAGGCCTGATACCCTGTATGGAACGGTCTTCCCTCCTCGACCCGCAGCGGAATTATTGAGAAGAACCCGAGGGAAACGAGGGTAAGCGGAAGGGAAAAAGTCGTCAGAAAGGTCAGAATCGAGGTCAGGGCGCAGACCGCGAAGAGCTCGGAATTCGTTGGAACGAAGCGAAGGACCAGGACGAGTCCGAGCACAGCGAGAAGCAGGAAAGGAAGAAGGGGTACCACGGCCTCGGTGACAACGAAAGAGAAGGCGTCCAGAATCGGTTTCACCGGATCCTCCTTCAGTCCGGAAAGGAAGATTACCCCGAGTTCGTTCTGAAGTTCTACCGCCCTCATCACGGACAGACCCGAATAGTAAAGACTGAGAAGCGAGAGGTAAAAAACCCCGAAAATGCACACCAGCTTAAGAAACACGTCCTTGGTCATCATTCTTCTTCACCGTCCCTTTAATCTTTTCTATAAGTTTCTTTATCCTCGGTTTATTTCTTTCCTCCGGAGGCACGTACCTGAAACCCTGCTCAGGTTCGTAACCGTGCGGTGGCGGGAGGAGAAGGTATACAACCAGACCCAGTACACCGGCCGCCACGAAAACAACTACCGGGAGGATCGGAATTCCTTCCCTTTTGCTCGCCGAGACCTGGCTTCCGAGAGACCCCGTCTCGTTGGCTCCGAGTTTCTGAAGGGCCGAAGTTATGTTCGGCAGAAGTTTGTAGGCCGAAAGGTAATCTCCGGTGCTTATAAATTCCTCGGCTCTCTCCACCAGGACCCTTACCTCGGAAACGTTTCCATCCTTAATACTTTCGATGGTTTCCTTGATGGCGCTGAGGTTCTTCTCTATCTCCTCCCTGAGTTCTTTATCCGGAAGCACCACGAGCGCGGATTCGACGGAGTCCGAAGCCTTATCGTTCCCGGCCTCGAACTCTATTTCGTACCTTCCGGGTTCGGCGGATTTCGGAATCTCGAACCTCACCACGAAGACCCTGGGAACACCGGAAGGAATGGACCAGGAGTCCTCGGAGGAGAACCAGCTCTCGTTTATTCCCTTAACATCGAGGCGAACATCCCTCATGTAAATCCTCCCGGTGTTCCTCACCTTTACCTCAACTTCCCTACTATCCCCTCTTTCGACCTGAATCTCCGACGGGTAATCGATTATCGAAAGGGAAGGCTCGAGGCCCTCTTCTGGTTCCGGAGATTGGGGTGAAGGCTGGGAAGAGGAACCGGAGCCCGAGGACACCGAGTAGATCGTTGTGGCGAACGTGAGGTTTCTCATAGCGAATTTCGAAGAGAGGTTTATCCAACCTTTTGCCACACCGGTTGTGGAGCCTGCTTTCAGAATCCACCAGACGTAACAGGTTCCGCCGGCAGGGATCTCAACATTCAGACCAGAACCGGAAGCGCAGGAAGAACCGGAAGACGTGACGGACAGCTTCCCGTCCACGCTCAGGTCGAGGCCGACCGATCCCCTTTCACCGTAATTCCTGACCGACACGTTCACCACGCATTCCGACCCGTTTTTCACAGAATCGCACCTCTTAACGAAGTACGGGTAGAACCCGGGATTGGAAACGTAAATCAGCCGATAATCGTCACCCAAAAGGCGGCGGGAACTTTTTTCGAAGATTCTTTCTGCGAAGACGTTGAGTATGTACACGCCTCCCGGAAGATCGGTCGTTGAAAAATTCAAACTGTAGTTTCCGGAACCCGAAACCCCGAGAACTTCGGGCAGACCGACAAAGGAGGCGTTCATGTGAATTGCCATGAGACTGAAATTAGACTTCCCCAGGTCCGTGACCGGGGTCGAATTGGCGTAAAGAACCTGGACGAAGGCCGAGGAGTTCGTCACGTTCAGCACCGAGACGTTCAGACCCAGGGTGATCGTGACGTTGAGTCTCAGGAGGAAGGTGTCTGAAGGGAGGGCCCGGGAAGCGTTGAGGTAAACCAAGAACTCGTAATTCCCGAGGTTTATCAGATCGGTGAAATTGACGGTCACGTTGAGAGTACCCGATTCCCCGGGTCTCAGACCAACCGGCGCCTGCGAGGTCACGCTCGCGTTCGGGGAACCCGAAACCAGGGTGAAATTCAGGTTTCCGGTGTTTTTAACCGTGAATCTGAAGGTCCTGGTAATGGGGGCCGGGTTCTGGTAAATCGTGTAGGTCATCTCCCTCACGAAGCCGTTCACCGAGAGTTCTCCGGAGCTGATGTTGAAGACCACCGGGTGGAACAGGGAAACCAGTTTCGTTTTGTTCGCGTAGAGGAGGAGGATCACATGCCTACCGGACATCGGCGCGGAAGCCGTAAGGGTGCCGTTAACGAAAACCCGGTCGAAGGGACCTACCGTGAAGGTTGTCCCGTTCAGCTCGAACCACTCCGGCGACGCCGTGCCGTTAATCAGGGAATCCGGGTCGTAGTAAACACTGACGGAAAGCGTGTAGTTCTCGGTGGTGTAGTTCTTCACCGAAATGTTCCAGATTCCGGGAGCGGCTATAAAGGAAAGGGACTGGACCGGGCCGTAGGTAACTCCTGGACCGGATACCGTGAAGTTAAACTTACCCTCGGGGTAAACACCTATCTTCACCATCGAGACTGTGGGAATCATTATCTCGGTGAAGTTGTCCGAAGGGCTCCGGGTTTCGTTCAGGAAAAAGAACGGTAAAGCCACCCGATACAGATCGTACGTCAGAAGGCCCTTGTTCACAACGGTGAAGTTGAAGGTCTTTTTCTCCCCGGGAACCAGGGTTCCGAGATTCGTGCCGTCCGTCTCCAGACCGCTCGCGTTACTAGTATTCAAGGTCGAGAGGAAGAGGAAGCCGATGTTCTCCCCGGAAGCGGTGAGATTTAACTCGTAAAGTCCGGGGACGACCGGGCGGCGGAGCAGGTATCCGGTTCCTACTATTTTCTGAACGGTGTTCGGACCCTTCAAAACGGCCTCGATGTCCACGGAGCTGGACAGGTAGTAAAATATAAACTGGGTGTAGTTTTCTGTACCGGAGACATTAAGGTAGTAAACCGCGCCCGTACGCGTTCCCTTAACGATCCAGGTGTTGTTGAGAACCTGGTTCCCGGGTGTGAACGGGACATCGACGGTGAAGTTCGCGGTGAGGACGTCTGAAGCATTGGTGCTGTTCGTGAAATTCACGTAGGCCAGGTACCTTCCGGGCGGGCAGCTCGTGTTAAAGAAAGTTACTGTAACGACTCCAGGACCGGAGACGGACGTGCTGGAAGCGTTGAGGCCGTGGCAGGAGAAACCGGTATAAAGGTTGGACGCCGGAAACACGGTGACGTTTACGGTGCAGGAAGAACAGGAGATGGTAACGTTCTGGGAGAAACCGGTTAAATTGAGGTACGGCTGGTAAGATACATTGAAACCACTGCCAACGAGCGTTTCCGCAGTTCCCGGCGCGAGAGCGACCAAAACACCTAGCAGGAACCACAAAATTCTCATGCTATCCCAATAAAATTTCGGATGAAGTATAAAAATACTTTTTGGTGGACCCGCTGGGAATTCCGGGTATTCGAACCCAGAACCTCCGCCTTGCAAGGGCGGCGATCTTCCGTTGATCTACGGGCCCTTTATATACTATTAAAATAAAAAACTTTTATGAAAATTTCGGAACTCAAAGACGGATCGAGAGGCGTTGAGGTAGAAGGGGTTCTGGTGAAGAAGTCGGACCCAAGGACCGTTTTCACCAGGTTCGGGAAGACCGAGGTCTCCCACGGCGAACTCGAGGACGAGACCGGAAGGATCGAGCTCGTTCTGTGGGGCGAGGACACCGGAATACCCGAGGGCTCCAGGGTGAAGGTCACCAACGGGTTCGTCTCCTCCTTCCGCGGAACCCTTCAGCTCTCGGCCGGAAGGTACGGAAAAATAGAGGTTCTGGAGTAGTGGTGGGCCGGGCAGGATTCGAACCTGCGATTTCCACCTCGTGAAGGTGGCGTCATAGCCGCTAGACCACCGGCCCGGGCTTTGGCGCTGGGGCTGGGAATCCCGGAGCTTTGAACCCAGGCTCCCTTACGGGAACAAGCTTAGCAGGCTTGCGCCGTACCTGGCTTGGCTACCCCAGCACGATTAAACTTTATATATTGGTTTTATTTAATCTTTATCATGGTTACGGTTAAGGATCTGAGCGAAATGTTCGGAAAGGATGTGTTCACGACCAAGGGCGTGTACTGCGGTAAGGTCTCGGACCTCAAGATAAGCCTGTCGAAGTTCAGGGTGAAATCCGTAGTGATAGAGCCGCGGAGCTCTTTTCTCGAGAGTATCGCGAGAGGGAAGCGGGGTGTGGTCGTCCCGTACCCCATGGTCGATTCCATCGGCGACATAGTTCTGATAAAGCACATAAACATTCCGGTCAGTCAGCCCGAGGTTGCCGAAGAAACAGTTCAGTGAGAACTTCTAACACGAATCTCGCCGCTATGTGGGCGTATATTTCGTCCAGGGATCTGACTCCAAGGGGTGTGAATTCCACGAAGTCGACCACCCTGACCTTCCCGGAAAGGAAGGAAATCGCGTGAACGGCTTCTGCGAACCCGAGACCGCCGGGTTCCGGATTCCCCACGGTAGGAAGAACCGAGGGATCGAGAACATCGAAGTCCACGGAAAGGTAGAGCGGACCGGGAACGCGCCTGAGCTCTTCCGGTGTAACTATCCTCACCCTTCCGGTCTCGAGGTACCTTTTCTCCCCGGAGGACACGGTCCGGACCCCGCAGACGAACACCCTGGCCCCGGATTCGGCCGCCATTCTGGAAACCGAGTCGTGGCCCCGCCCGGCCTCGCAGTCCGGATGGGCGTCGAAGCAGACTAAGGTGTCCAGGCCGGAGGCGAGAAACGAAGCGTAGGTGACGGAGTGGTCCCCGCCGAAAATCACGGCGGTATCCCCAGGAGATATCCTTTCCCTGATTTCCTCTGGTTTGCAGTCGCCGAGGTCATTGAAAAAAAGGTGGTCCGAGGTTTCCAGGTCCCCCACCATCGTTTCCACTGTCCTCAAACCGCTTCTAAGAATCTCCGGTCCGCGTCTCGCACCTTTTCTGAAAGTCTGGGTGCCGTCGAACGGGACTCCAACGAGTTTCAGGGGACCGATACCTTTAAACCGCACCTCTCCCATGTAAAATTTTATGTTTAATCTGTTTTTATTTCTGAGCCTTGTGTTCGCATCGACGCTCGTTCTCGGAAGGGTTTTCGAAAGGTTCAGGGTCCCCTGGGTATTCGCCTCGCTCATAGTCGGTCTCCTGTTCTCGGTTTTCGGCGGAAACGTCCCTGAACAGATGAAACTCCTCGCCGACCTCGGCATGTTTTTCCTTCTGTTCATAATAGGTTTCGAAATAGACCTTCGGGAAATGAGGAAAAAGGGACCCTTCATTTTCAGGGCTTCGTTCTTCATAGTCGCGGTGTCCACCCTGCTCGGAGCCGCAACGATTTACTGGCTTTTCGGATACGACCCCGTACTTTCCTTTCTGGTTGCCCTTTCCTTCGCAACCGTCGGAGAGGCGATTCTCGTTCCGATTCTGGACGAGTTCAGGCTCATGAGGACCAAACTCGGTCAGGCTCTGATCGGAATAGGGGTGATAGACGATATAGTGGAAATCGCCTCGCTCATGCTCGCCGTCGTCCTCATAGGTTCCGGCGACATTGTGGCGGCCGTGCTTTCCGTTTCCGTCCTCTTTTTCCTGACGCTGCTGTTCGCGGTCTTCGAGGAACCGCTGAGACTCCGGAGGTACGTGAGGAAGTTCGCGGTCCCCGGAATAGAGTCCCTGTTTCTCTTCGTGGTCTTCATCTTCTTCCTGTTCCTCGGAATAGGTAACTTCTCGGACTCCTCCTCGCTCGCCGCCCTTCTCGCCGGGGTGGCCCTGAGGGCGCTGATTCCGGAGAAAAGGTTGAGGATCGTGGAGAGCGAGGTAAGGACGATGTGCTACGGATTTTTCGCCCCGCTCTTCTTTTTCTGGGTCGGGTCCACGATCGATTTCGGGTACATAGTTTCCTATCCTCTCGCCGTGGCCCTGGTGGTAGCCGCGTCGGCGGCCGGGAAGCTCCTCGGTTCTTACATCATAGGCAGATCCGAGTTCGGCACCAGGGGCTCGCTGATGCTCGGGACCGGGCTCTGCGCGAGGTTCAGCATCTCCATAGTGATAATAAAAATCCTTTTCG
>WANL01000028.1 GCA_015521825.1 Candidatus Aenigmatarchaeota archaeon | reverse complement strand
TGGCCTCGTTTTCAGCGTCTCTTTCCACGGAGCACATTCCGGACTGCCCGGTGCCGACGACAACCGCTTCCGGGTCCCGAGCGAGCAGGTCGAGAAGCTCCTTCCTGCTGAATGTGTGGCTTTTTTCCCTCTCCTCTATCTCGCCGTCCCACCAGACGACAACGTCCGTCCTGAACTCCTCGTTCCCGACCTTTATCCAACCGAAACCCGTCCCATCGATCATATTAAGTTATTTCTCTCCGAAGCTTAAAATTTTTTGGCCTGGGCTAAAAGATTGAAACAGTTTCATCGAATTTTACGTAACCCTCGAAAAAGGGTGTTTCCATTCCTCGGTGCAGTTGATTTCTGCAGTTAAGTGAGCCGCATGCTCTTAGACTCCTCCGGCTCATATACCCGTTTTTCCATAACGGAGTAAAATTCGCATAATTTAACGCACCATTAACCGACACTCCCTTACCCGGTATTTCGACTCTTCCGGGCACATCCACCGAAAAGCTTAATACGGATGGGAACGAAATTAAGGAAGGGTCTCTTGTTGTACGTCCACGAATTCAGGAACGGAAGAAAAAAACTGAATGTGATTCACACGACCGTTCCTCCGGACTACGTTCTTTCCCGCCTAAAGTATCAAGGGAAGTTCGAAATCCGCAGCACATATCTAGACCTTCACAATTGGGTTTAGGTGGTAGCCCCGGGCAGATTCGAACTGCCGTCTCGAGGTCCAGAGCCTCGCATCCTTGGCCGCTAGACGACGGGGCTTCAAAAAATTAAAAGCGCGCGATCCTTTTTAAATTTTACCGTCCTCCGGGCTTTCAAGCCTTCTGACGCCCTTCTGGGTGATAACGTAGGTCGTGGATCCGATCGGATTTATCGGCCTTATGAATCCGGAGTCGACCATCCTCTGAATGGTCTCCTGATCCGCGACCCTGAGAAGCTCGGACCTCGTAACCACCTGCTTCCTCGCCACGAGTTCCAGAACGTCCACGGAACCACCGTCAGGCTAAAATCTGGCTTCTAACGGCCATCGCCCTTTCCGGGCCGAAGAGCTTTTCCACAAGGGAAATCGCGAACTTAACAGCCGTTCCGGGCCCGCGGGAGGTAATCACGTTTCCGTCGACCACCACATCACCTTCCCACGGTCTGGAAAGTTCCTTCTCGAGCCCAGGGTACGCCGTGGCCTTTCGATCCTTAAGAACACCGGCCTTTTCCAGGACCAGAGGAGCGCCGCATATAGCCCCGAGGACCCTGCCCTTCTCTGCCATCCTTCTCACGAACTCCAGAACGGTCTCGCTTTTCATAAGATTCTGGTAACCCGGTGAGCCGCCCGGAAGGACGATCGCGTCGAAGTCCTCGGGCGAAAGCTCGTCCAGCCTCGCGTCAGCGTGAACCCTCAGACCCTGGGAACCGGTAACGATGGTTCCCGGGAGTCCGGCAACGACAACATCGGCCCCGGCCCTTCTGAGAACATCGATGACCGAAACCGCCTCTATTTCCTCGAAACCATCCACCAGAGGAACGAGAACTTTAACCATATCTTTCAAATCCGTTTCGGAGAATTTAAACTTTTCGGCGGGGTAAAGTTATATATAAGCGAAATCAATTTAACTTATGCCTGTTGTCGGAATTTCGATAACCTCGGTGAAGGCCGTAAGGGACAGGGAAATCTCCGGAGCCCTGAAGGTCAACAACAACGCTGAGGTCAAGGGAGTGGAAGAAAGGGAACTCGGGGCTCTGGGAAAGGGAGCTGCCATCGGGTTCGAGTTCTCGTCGAAGTACTCCGGCAACGGTAAGGCTGAAATCTCGATAACCGGCGAGGTTTATTTCATCGGTGATGTGCCGAAACTCCTGAAGACGTGGAAAAAGGAGGGAAAACTCCCGAAGGACGTGAATGTGGACGTGATAAACGCGATTCTGAGGAAGTGTCTGGTAAAGGCGATATCCCTTTCCGAGGAGCTCCAGCTCCCGCCGCCGGTCCCGCTGCCGCTGATGGTACCTCCGGAGTGAAATATACATTCCGGAACACAAAACCATTTATATGACTTCTGCGTTTATTAATTATTAATAGTGCCTTCATGTTTGAGAATAACACTAAATATAGTGCCTGAAAGGTGGTAAAAACGAAGTGCCCGTACTGTCTCTCGGAAAACCTCAAAGTCGTTGAGACCAGGGAAAGCAACATAGACACAACGAGAAGGAGGAGGGAGTGCCTTTCCTGCGGGAAGAGATTCACCACCTACGAGAGAATAGAGCTCGAGGACCTGACTGTCATAAAAAGGGATGGCCGTAGGGAGAAGTTCGACAGGAACAAGGTCGTAAACGGGATAAAAAAGGCGTGCGAGAAAAGACCGGTCAGCACCGAGAGGATAGAAAAGCTCGTCGACGAGGTCGAGACCGCGCTGAGGCAGAAGGGTCCCGAGGTCTCGTCCAAGCTGATAGGAAAGCTCGTTATGGAAAAACTCAGGGACCTGGACGAAGTGGCTTACATAAGGTTCGCCTCGATCTACAAGAGGTTCAAGGATCTGGACTCCTTCAAGAGGGAGATAGAAAAAATAAGGGTGATCGGGGAGGCGAGACCCAGGGACACGACCGAAATCCAGCTGATGGTTTCCACGGCATCGAAGGACATGGTCTCCAAGTGGGACAGGAAGAAGATAGTGAAGGCCCTTATGAAGGAAGTTCGGTTGAAGAAGTCCGAGGCCGAATCCATAGCCGAAGCCGTTGAGAAAAAGGTCCTCGCATCCGGGATAAAAAACATTTCGGTTTCCCTTCTCCGCGAACTCGTGAACAACGAACTGTTCGAAAGGGGTTACAAGAGGAAGCTCGAGACCCAGGAAATAATAGGAATGAGCGTTTACAACCTGGAGCAGATCATTTTCAGAAAGGGGAACGAAAACGCCAACATAATTTCGAACAACCCGGAGGCCGTGAATCTGGCTATAGCCGAGGACTCGCTCAAAAAGTACGCCCTGAAAAGGGTGTTTTCCAGGGATGTGGCCGACGCGCACCTCACAGGAATGATCCACATTCACGACCTCGGGTACCCGATAAGGGTTTACTGCTCGGCCCATTCGCTGGAGTACATAAAAAAGTACGGGCTGAGACTCCTGAACCTGTCGACGGTCTCGAAACCCGCGAAGCACGCCGAAACCCTCGTCGGCCACCTCAACACCTTCCTGGCCTCGATGCAGGCTTACTACGCCGGAGCCCTGGGGATAGGGTACGTTAACATATTCTTCGCTCCCTACCTCGTCGGAAAATCGGAGGAGGAGGTAAAGCAGCTGGCACAGTACCTCATTTTCTCCTGCTCTCAGAACGCCTTCTCCAGAGGCGGGCAGACCCTCTTCATAGACTTCAACGTTCACCTCGGGGTCCCGGAGTACATGAAAAGGGTCCCGGCGATCGGACCCGGAGGAAAGTACATGATAAAGAAGGGTAAAAGGGTGGAGTTCGTGGACGAGGTCCCGAGGGATGAGGACGGATACGCGGCGGAAATTCCGGACGGAAAGATTCTGACCTACGCCGACTTCGAAAAGGAGGCCCAGCTCTTTGCGAGGTGTCTTATGGAGGTGTGGAGGGAAGGTGACGCCAGGGGAATGCCGTTCCCGTTCCCTAAGTTCAACCTCCACATAAACGAGGACGTCTTCCGGGATCCGAAGCAGTACGAGCTGTTCAAGTACGCCTGTGAGATAGCGGCCGAGAACGGAGCCACCTACTTCGTGTTCGACAGGGAAGAAGTCAACCTCTCGATGTGCTGCAGGCTCAGGACCACGATAAAGGACAACTACATGATAACCCACCCGGAGTCCATGAGATTCTGCGGCTTTCAGAACGTGACTATAAACCTGCCGCAGGCCGCCTACAGGTCCGGGAGACCGGGTCACGGGAGCGTGGAAAGGGTGGTTAAGGAAATTTACAGAGCCATGGAAATCGCGATGAAAGCGCACCTGCAGAAAAGGGAGTTCATAAGAAAGCTTATGGTTCCGGGCGGACCGCTCTGGCAGGTGGGAATGAAGGCCATGGACGGAAGGCCGTACATAGACCTGGACGAATGCACCTACATAATAGGTCTGATAGGGCTGAACGAGTGCGTCAAGTACATCACCGGAATGGAGCTGCACGAATCCGAAGAGGCGTACAGAACCGGTCTCAAGATAATTTCGGCCATGTACCTCAAGGTCAAGGAGTTCGAAAAGAGGTACGGTCTCAAGGTCAGCCTTGAGGAGACCCCGGCGGAGTCCACCTCGATGAGGCTCGCGAGAACGGACCTCCTCCACTACCCGGAAAGCGAAAACTACGTCAGGGGGGACAGGAAGACCGGGGAGGTGTACTACACGAACAGCATCCACTTCAGACCCGATGCACCGATAGATATAATAGAAAGAATAGAGAAGCAGGGGAAGTTCAACGTGCTCATAGAATCCGGTGCGATAACCCACGTGTTTCTCGGAGAGCAGAAGCCGGACCCGGAGGCCGTGGAAAACCTGGTCAAGAGGACCTGGTATCTAACCCAGTCTGCCCAGATAGTAATATCCCCGGAGTTCACTGTGTGCGACGATTGCGGAAGGGTCTCCCGCGGCTACGCGAGAAAAGTCGAGGCGAGGTGATCTTATGGAGCCTAAGTGTCCGTGTTGCGGAAGCAGGAACGTTTTCGGCCTTTCGAGAGTGGTCGGTTACTTCTCCGTTATAGAGAACTGGAACCCCGGGAAGAAGGCCGAGCTGAAGGACAGGAGAAAGGGAAATTACAGAATCCCGAAAAGGGTCCCGGTTCCGGGGCCCCTCTCGGGGTGATTTTTTGAAGGTCAAGGTCTTCGTAAAACCCGGATGTCCCAAATGCCCGAAGGCCAAGGAACTGGCGGAAAAAATCGGGGCGGAGGTCCACGATATAAGCACTGTAGACGGACTGGCCGAAGCCACTTTCTACGGGGTTCTGTCGACCCCCTCGGTGCTGGTGGTCGACGGAGACGAGGTCGTAGCGGCCTGGCACGGAGAAGTACCTGAACCCGGAGAGGTAGAGAAGTTTGGTGGAAATAAAGGGGCTGATTAAAACCTCGCTGATAGACTATCCGGGAAGGATCTCGTCGGTCGTGTTCTTCGGCGGATGTAACTTCAGATGCGGTTTCTGCTTCAATCCCTCTCTGGTGCTTCGCCCGGATTCCCTTCCGTCCGTTCCGGAAGAAGAGGTACTTTCCTATCTGAAAAAAAGGAAGAAGTGGATAGACGGGGTCGTGCTGCTCGGCGGGGAACCGACCCTTCAGCCCGGGATTCAGGACTTCGCGAAAAAGCTGAAGAGGATGGGTTTTCTGGTCAAGCTCGACACCAACGGCTCCAATCCGAAAATCGTAAAGGAGATGATAGACTCCGGTCTGGTGGATTACGTGGCCATGGACGTGAAGTCCTCGCCGGAAGGTTACGAAAAACTGGGGCTCAGTAGGTTCGTTGGTAGGGTATTCGAAACGGCAAGGATTCTGATGAAATCCGGAGTTGAGTACGAGTTCCGGACGACCGCGGTTCCTGGAGTGGTCGACGAGGAAGACGTAACCAGGATAGGCGAGAGGCTCAGTGGCGGAAAGAGATACTTCATACAGCAGTTCAGACCGGAAAACACCCTGAGTCCGGACTTCGCCAGAGAACCGTACCCGAAGGAAAGGCTGGAAAGAATGGTCGAGTTGGCGAGGCCGTTTTTCGGGTTCGTCGGTCTGAGAGCTTAAGTTTTATTAATACCGGAACCAGATTTTAACTTATGAGGTTTGCCGCGGCCCTTCTGTTGTTCTTGCTTTTGTTTTCGGCGGATCCCGCTACCGCTTGGTGGGACCCCAACTGGGGGGCGAGAAAGGAGGTGAATGTGTCTTCGAACTACACCCTTAACAATTACACGATAGAATTAAACCTGAGTTACGAGAGTGGGATGAAGCAGGACTTCGGAGACGTGAGGTTCGTGTTTTACAACGCGACCTCAGGTACTGAGTACGCCATCCCGTACTACCTCACTAATTTTTCTTCCGGGAAGTGGGCGAACTTCATGGTAAAGGTCCCGGAAGTTCCGTCAAAAATTTTTGTGTACTTTCAAAACCCGGACGCGAACTATACCGGCGACATCTCCTCGGTTTACCTGTTTTACGACGACTTCAGCGACGGTAACTGGACGGATTCGTGGATAAATTACACGAGTGGTAATACCCATCCTATAGTTACAGAATCCGGATCCGAAATTTACGTGAACACGACCGGCAGTGCCGGAGTACACCAAGGAATTCAAACTATAAGGAACTTCACAGCCCCGCTTCTGGTGGAGGGAAGGACGACGAGGTTCGAAGAAGGCTGGGCGGCCGGCGTTTTTATCGTTGACAGGGACATGCCGGCGCAGCCGAACAAGAGCTTTAACGCGGTTCTTTTCAGCAGGAGATCTTCAGGCGGAACCACCAGCGCGGTTCACTTTCTGAACGGGACTTCCAACACGATATTTCAGGTGGTACTCGGCGTTTCCTTTCCCTTCGAACTCGGATTCGTTAACGACAGTGGCGTTCTCTGGGACCTCAACGGAACCCGGGTGGAGATCTCGAACTACACCGGCGCCACGACCACCGAGTACAAAATAAGGTTCAACGGATACGAGGGCGCCAACATAGGTCTGGACTGGATAGGGGTCAGGAGGTACGTATCTCCACAACCGGTGGTGA
>WANL01000027.1 GCA_015521825.1 Candidatus Aenigmatarchaeota archaeon | reverse complement strand
GCTCGAAAAGAAGATCGGCGATAACCAGCGGGTGGTTAACAGCGGGACCGCGGAACTCACCCTCAACTTCAGGGAGAAAGAATACTCCCGGGAGTTCGAAATCGAACCCGGCGAAACCGTGACGAAGAACTTCGCCGAGGACGAGAAACTCGAAATCGGCACCGACAGGATCGATTTCGAGGGTTCCTGCACTTTGAGCGTTAAGGAAGGGAGTCCACCGACGGTTACCGTGAAGTGTAAGGGCGGCCTGGTGGATGTAAATTATTACGAACGACCGGCCCTCAAGCTTAACATCGGTCAAACCGCCACGGTGGGCTACAACATCCTCGGAGTGAAGGGCAATTTAATCGATGGACTGGGGTACGACAGCGCCGAAGAAAAATTCTACCCCTGCGCGGTGTCTAAAGATAAAGTTGATATGAATACATCTTCCCCAGGTGCACCGGCCCTCACGATAAAAATAAAAAGGATGGAGGATTGCGGAGAGGGTTGCTACAGGTACAGGGTGTGGGTCGAGTTCCCGAATCTGGACGAAAGCACCGCTCAATCCTGTTTGACTAGTAATCAGTGATCCTTTTCTGCGGATTCCTGAAATTCTCCGATTCTCCGGTCGCTATTTCGCCGTAGACCCCGTCGAATCCCGGGGAGACCGGAATCCTTCCCTCGCGGTTCAGAACGATGAACTCCGCGACTTCCGGACCGGCCGCCCTTTCCACTTCCCGCGGATCGGCGTCCAGAAGAACGGAAAATTCGCTTCCGAACCTACCTATCAGTTCGTTCTGGACCCGCTCAACCCTTCCGGAGTAAAGCCTGTTGATCCCGAGGGCCACCGAAACAAGCTCGTAAAGCGGGAGCATTCTCCTGAACGGAATCGCGCCCTCTGGCACGAAGCCCGGAGGTCTGTCCGCGAGCTCCTCCACCCTGTGAAGAACGCCGAGGGTCAGCTGCTTCCCGCAAACCGGGCACCGGTTCCCGAATTTTTCTGCCTCTTCCGGTTCCATTCTCACCCCGCACTTTCTGTGACCGTCCAGATGGTACTTCCCGTAGGCAGGGTCCACTTCCACGGTGAACAGAAACCTCCTCGGGTCCCGGGTTTTGATCACCTTCACGAGTTCTCTGTAGCTCGGTTCCCTGAGTTCGAAGACATTGGCCTCCCTCCCCAACCTCCACAGATTCGGGGAGTGGGAATCGGAGTTGCTCACGAGGGCTACCCTGTCCAGCTCGGATACCCGCCAGTTCATTTCCGGATCCGAAGAAAGACCGGTTTCTATTGCGTGGATCTTTCCGGTCCGGTCCTCGAAGCACTCCCTGAGGGAATCGAATCCCGATCGGCTGCCGAAAACCGAGAACCAGGGAGTCCAGGCGTGTGCCGGGATGACGAGAATATCCGGAGAAACCGAGAGGCAGATGTCCACAAGTTCGGGCGAAGTGAGGGAGAGCGTAGGTCTTCCGTCCGAGGAAAGGTCGCCGTATCCCGAAAGTTCTGAAGACACCTGCTCCGCGGCTTCCAGGTCCGGAGCTATCAGGACGATGTGGATTTTTCTGGGTCTCCCTTCCTTTTCGTACACGAGCGAAACCTCGGCCGTCGGAACGAAGAGGCACCTTCCGGTGAGGGTGTAAAAGTCACCGTCCCTCCGCAGCCGCTTCAACTCGGAAAACCAGGCCGGGTGGGTGAAATCCCCGGTCCCGACAAGGTTCAGACCCTTTTTCTGCGCGGACCTCTCGATCTCCTCCAGGACCATTCTCCCGGAGCTGGCTCTCGAATACCTGGAGTGAATGTGAAAGTCCGCTATTATTCTCATCAACTTTCCTCTCCGAAAATCCTTTTAACGCCGCTCACTATCGCATCGTACGGCCTGAAAACCGTGCACTCGGTCACGAACCTGTAAAGGTAACCGCTTTTGCACAGAATGAATCTCCCGGTCGACGCGTTCATCCTCACCTCCACCAGGTACCCTATGCAGGTTTCGAAATAAGGATAAACCGTATAGGTGTAGTTCTTTCCGATGAATTCCATGATTTCCCTCCCGGCGTCCTCCTCGGTCTGGATTTTAAAAGGATTGAAAATAGCTTCCGGGGTCCTGTTCAGATAGGTTCTGCAGCTTTCGAAAGCCAGGTTCTGCAGGTAGCCGGTGAAAACGAACGCGGTGAAGAAGAGCAAAAAGACTATGGAAAAGATCAGGTAGTATATCATGAATTTCAGCTTTTTCACCTTTCCTTCCATACCGAGCCCCTTTGGTGGGCCGGGCAGGATTCGAACCTGCGACTTCCACCCCGTCAAGGTGGCGTCATGGCCGCTAGACCACCGGCCCGCACCTTTAAGATTTGTGAGTTTCCTATATTTATGTTTTTTTCAGAAGTGGTGCGCCCGCCGGGATTCGAACCCGGGTCACTGGCTTGGGAAGCCAGGGTCCTACCGCTAGACTACGGGCGCTATCCGAATATTCTACCGAAGCCCTGAAGGGCGTCGTCTCCTTCCCTTTCGATCTCCTTCCGGACCTTTCTCTCGGTGTCCGCGTCCATATCATTCAGCACGTCCGAAAGCACGGTCTCGCACTTTTTCACGGCGCTCTCCTCCCCGGAAACCAGAACGAAGCAGCCTTCCCCGAATCCCATGCTTTCCGAAGACCTCACGGTTACCGAGAGTTTGGAAACCTCCGGGTCGCTTCCGATCCTCTTCAGGGCTTCATTCACCCCGCATTTCGCGAAGAACAGTTTCTTCATCTGCTCCACCTCTTTTCCCTGTGCCGGATGACCAGCGCCTTCGCCTCTTCTTCAGTTCTGGCGAACACCACACCTCCACCGAGCCTCCATTTCCCGGTTCCGAATCCGAGACTTCTGAGTTTCCCGGCGTCTTTACCCACGACCACGTAGAAGTCGTTTTCCAGAACCCATTCGAGAACTTTAACGGCCCAGGGCTGAATCATATCCAGGTAGAATCCTTCGAAAAGCAGACATGCCGGGTAGATTTCTACGTCCGCTTCGGGAATCCCGCTTTCCCTCAGGAAATTTTCGAGGACCGTTTTGGTGTTTTCCTCATCCCGCGAAAGCAGGCTGTACACGTCCATGATATCACTTGGAGCCCCGGAAGGGATTTCCGGCTTTCGAACCCTCGACCGACCGCTTACGAGGCGGTCGCTCTACCGCTGAGCTACCGGGGCCTATAAACGGTTGTCCTCCAACATTTAAAAACTTTCGCGCCGAAATTTCGTTGTGGAAGCCCTGTTTTACGAAAGGACCGGGAAGGACGCCGTCTGCAGGCTCTGCAGGAGGTTCTGCCGAATACCCCCGGGAGGGACCGGCTTCTGTAGGGTCAGAAAGAACGAGTCCGGAAGGCTCGAGGTTCTGAACTACGGACGGGTCGCCGCGGCTTCGGTGGACCCGGTGGAAAAAAAGCCGTTCTTCCACTTCGCGCCCGGTTCCCTGGCATTCTCGATCTGCTCGGTCGGATGTAATTTTTCCTGCGGATACTGCTGTAACTGGAACCTCTCGAGGGAGTGGACTGACTTCGGAGAGGAAATGAGTCCCGAGGATGTCGTGAACGCAGCCCTATCATCCGGCTCCCAGGGCATTTCCTACACCTACACCGAACCAACGGTCTTCTTCGAGTTCGCTTCCGACTGCGCGAAGCTCGCCAGGAAGTCCGGCCTTTACAACACTTTCGTTACCAACGGCTACGCGTCCGAAGAGGCGGTCTCGGCCGCTTCCGGATTCCTCGACGCCGCGGTTATCGACTTCAAAGCCGCAGCGGACCCGGAGTTTTACAGAAAGCATGCCGGGGTCCGGGGAGCTGGGGAGATATTCCGGACGCTCGAGATATTTTTCGAAAAAGGCGTGTTCGTAGAGGTCACGAACCTGGTGATCCCCCGACTCGGGGACGATCGCCGCAGATTCGAGGTTTTTTGCAAAAGGATCTCGGACATCTCTCCGGAAATTCCGCTCCACGTGCTCAGGTACTTCCCCTCCTACAGGTTCTCACTTCCGCCGACCCCGGAAAAAACGATCTTGGAGTTCGTTGAAATAGCCAGGAAAGCCGGACTGAAGTACGTTTATCCCGGAAACCTTCCCTCGGGTCTGGACACGGTTTGCGGTTGCGGTCGGGTCCTTATAAAGCGGGTCGGTCTGCCCGCGGTTTCCGTGGAACTGAAGTGTCCGGAGTGCGGTTTCGAACCGCCTGTGAAGGGGAGGAAATGGATACCCAAAAACTTATTAAAGACGGGTGGGATAAAATAAAAGGAGGTGTTTCTGTGATAAAAGCCGCTCTGATTTTCGAGGTAGTTGCGGTGACCGAAGAGGCCGCTAAAAAGTCCCTTGAAAAGCATTTGAAAAAACTTTCCGAGGACAGAAGGGTCAGGGTGCTGAAGACCGAAATGAGCGAGGTGGAGAAAATAGAGAATTTTTCCGAAAGGATCAGGGAGGCATTCTCTGTCATAGCCGACGCGGAAATAGAGACCAACAGATTCGACAACCTTCTCCAGATAGTTATAGAGTTCGGCCCGTCTTCGGTGGAGCTTCTCTCTCCGGATAGGATCGAGCTTTCCATTTCGGAGGCGCAGGGGATCCTCAATTCCGTATCTTCTGTAATGCACAGGTTCGCGGCGGCCGGAGGAACCGGGGGGATAATAATTGTCGGTGATTAGAGTTCTTCCCTTTCTGGTCCTTTTCCTGGTTCAACCCGCTTCGGCGAAGCTCATCTATTTCGGAGTGGACAAAAACATAGAGGATTTCGGGGTCAGAACCTCGCTCACCGTGACCTTTTCCGGTTCCGGTGAAAGGGAAATCTCCATTCCGGTTTTTTCCGAAGTTAGGAATTTCACCTTTTCCTCCAATTTCGGGAACTCCTCCTGTTCGGTCGGGAAAACCGGTTACGGTTCCCTGATTTCCTGCCTGGTTTCACCCACCAGAGAGAAAAGGGAATTGAGACTCTCTTTCGTTTCGGAAGGAACGGTGAAAAGTTCGGATAGAATCTTCCTTTACAGGGACGATATCTACATCCCCGAGGAGACCGAATCCCTGTTCGTCAAGGTCTCGATCCCGAGGGGGGCCGCCATAGTGGAGAATCACACCGATCTCAGACCGTACTCGCCGCCGGACGGCAAAAAGGCGACGGACGGCAGAAGGATATTCGTGATTTGGGAGAGGAAAAATCTTTCGTCCGGGGACATCCTCACGATTCAGATAGCTTACGAAAAAGAGGAGAACCTTAACCCCGGATTCCTCGTTCTCCCGGTCGCGGCCCTGACAATCATCTTCCTGGTGTACTTTTTCAGAAAAAGACCCCCGAGTTACCTTCCGGTCCTGAGAAAGGACGAGAAAATCCTGGTGGACATCATTCTGAAACACGGAGGCAGAACCGACCAGAGAATTCTCGTAAGGGAGAGCGGCTACTCGAAGGCGAAGGTTTCCAGGGTCGTGAAGTCTCTGGAAGAGAGAGGGCTCGTTTCCGTGGAGAAGGTGGGTAGGACGAATAAAATAAGGCTGAAGGAACCGGAAAAAGGTTGAATTCTCTGTTAAACCGAAGAGTAAACTTTTAACACAGATTTAACCGGTTTTTTTCCGGCAAAACCTGTTCAGTGAACTTTTAAAAAAATCGTGGAAAACTGTTTACAGAAAGATATATATACCCCCGAAATCAATATAAAGAGCATTCGGAAGCCGATCCTGGCTTCAAAAAAGAAAAACGGAGGGATGTAAAAATGCAGTTCAGAAAAATAGGCGCCCTTGCAGGTTCGGCCCTGATGGCCGGTCTGACTCTGGCTGGGGCGGCGATGGCAGCGACCACTGTAGGAACCATCGGTGATCTGGCGAAGCCCACGGATTCTACAGCGAAGTTTCCGCTGATCGTAATAGGGTCCAAAGCGACGAACCCTGATGTAAGCACTTCTGACGTGGCGGCTGCGGTTAACGTGGCTCTCTACCTCGCGGCCTTCTCGAAGACCAGCGAGCCGATCGAGGGTACCGTGGCAACCGGTGCGGCCATCGACGGAGTGCAGAAGGAAGCGGCCATTGGAACGACGAACCTCAGAACGGTGATAACGACCGACCTTACGAATGTCCACGCTTCGTTCCTGAAGGACTCTTCGATAATCGTAGGGTCGGACAAGAAGGGCTACTACGAGAAGATTATAGTGCCGTCGGCGTCGGTGACCAACAACTACAACACCTTCAACGGGACCGTGGGTATCGAACTTCCCACTTCCGGAACCAAGCTGGAGTACAGGCTGGTCTTCAGGGAGGCTGTTAACCTCACTCAGGGAGGTTACGACACCACCAATCCGCTGACCCTGGAGATTCTCGGAAAGAAGTTCAACATCGTAAGCATAGGGTCCAACTCGTTCACCGCGCTGATCGGTGACAGGGTGACCCTTTCGTACCAGGAACCCCAGACCGTAGGGGACTACGAGTACGAGGTCGTTAACGGAGACAACGGATGGGTCACCATAACCGTCAGGGACTCCAGCGGTAACACCGTCGACAGGTTCACGCTCTCGGAGAGCGGAACCACGGAAAGGACCGTGGCCGGAACCGGTATCAAGGTCAAGCTCCTGGACGCCAGGGGTTCGCAGATAACCGGTTCCATCGAGGCGGACGTGATAATCGGAAGCGAGACCGAGAAGACCTTCTCGGACGGCGACGACTTCCCGGGTGAAACCGACTGGAAGTTCAACCTCAACCTCAACGGAGGAAACCAGGCCAACGCCGGTGACTACATCGGAGTGGTTTACTCTCCGGACCTCACTTCCGAGAGACTGATAAAACCCGGAGAGAAGATCACCGCTCCCAACGACTACTTCAGCCTGATGCACAACGGGTTCACCGTGAACCAGTACGCGACCGTGACCGTTAAGCCGGCGAACGGCATAACGGTTTACAACGAGACGACCGATCAGGCTATAAGCGGTTACTCCGGGCTCTACGGTATCGAGATAGACAGCGACAAAAAGGTCTTCGGATCCGGTGCGTACTACACCGCGTACGTGCTGTTTAAGAACGAGACCGGAGGCCTGAAGGCGATAATCGCTTACAAGAACCCGGTAAAGGACAACAAACCGACCTGGAGCAGCGAAGTGTACGTTGAGAACTACACCACCACCACGACCGCGAGTGACGTTTCGATCAGCGCGACCTACGGATCCAGCTCGTACACGTTCTTCATCGCGAAGGACGACGACGGTACGCAAGAGAACTTCATACCGGCCCTTCAGATAAAAGGATACGACACCAACCTCACGGCCAACTTTACCTTCAACCCGACCTACAGGTACACCGCCAGCCTCAGGCTCGGGGCCAGCGAATCCTCTGCGGACACCAACGACGTTATGGCCGGTTCGACCGACATCTCTTCGAGGGAGAACGACTGGGTCTACGACACCCACGGCACCGTGATCCTGTCGCCGAAGAGCAACGCCCAGTCCAACCAGGTGGTGGTAAAGCTCCCGGCCGAGACCGTTAAGGTCAAGGTCGCGATCGGAAGGAGCGGAGGAACCACCGCGGCGACCGGAACGGCTGTGTCCGAGAAAGTGGTGCCGATAACCACCGACGTGGTTAAGCTCGACACCGAAGTGACCCAGGCCGACAAGAGCGCCAACGACATGATCCTCGTAGGAGGACCGTGCGTGAACGCTCTTGTGGCCGAGCTGGCGAACGCAGGGAAGTTCCAGTACACCTGTGAGAGCTGGCCGGGTGAGGACATAGGAATCGTGAAGGTCGTCGAGGACGCCTTCGCCGATGGTAAGGTGGCTGTTATAGTCGCCGGAACCAGGGCGGAGCAGACCGACCTCGCGGCGAGAGCGATCCAGTCCGGCGAGCTGGAGAAGGAAGGTGTCAGGGACAAGACGGAAGTGGTCATCAGAGGCGAATCTCTGGAGACCATGACCATCGAGTGAAAGCCTCCGGGCTTTCCTCTTTTTATTTTTTATGATCTTTTATGATCGAACTCTTTCTCCTGGTACTGTATCTAGCCTGGAATATAGGAGGAAACGATGTCGCTAACGGAATAGGAACGCTTTACGGTTCCGGAACTGTAAGACTCAGGGAGGCCCTGGTGCTCGCGGCTGCGGCCGAGGTTTTGGGTGTGCTTCTCTTCGGGGCTGCCGTGACCGAGACGGTAAGCTCCGCTCTCGGAGGCGCGTCCGGAGCCGTACTCACCGTTGTCATTCTCGTTCCGTCGCTCTGGTTGACCCTGGCTTCATTTATGAGGATGCCGGTTTCCGCCACGCAGGCCGTTGTAGGTTCCCTTATCGGTTACGGGATTTACTCCGGATTCCGGGTTTACGGATTTACCGCGCTGATTCTTTTAAGCTGGGTGTTCACACCTGTGGCGGCCTTTCTCTGGTCCTTCGGCTTCATAAGGATTTTTTCCCGTCTCCTTTCCCGGGTTTCGAGAAGGTGGATAACTTCCCTCCTCGTTGCCTCGTCCTTCTTCCTCGTCTTCGCTCACGGGTCCAACAACGCCGGGCTCGCCACAGGATTCCTCGCCGCGGATCCGACCGTTCTCGCCCTGATAGGAGGTTTCGGAATGGCCGCGGGAATACTTACGATAGGCGGTAGGGTGGTCAGAACCGTGGGAAAGGGGATAACCTTTCTTACACCGGTTACCGCCCTGGGAACCCAGATTTCTTCGGGACTCGTGATCTTTCTGTTTTCGCTCGC
Organism: Candidatus Aenigmatarchaeota archaeon; assembly: GCA_015521825.1. GTDB lineage: Archaea > Aenigmatarchaeota > Aenigmatarchaeia > Aenigmatarchaeales > JAADFI01 > WANL01. The sequence continues at coordinate 15,933 of WANL01000027.1, read as the reverse complement.
CGGAATTCCGGTCTCCACCACGCAGGTCGTTGTATCGAGTGTTGCTGCCGCGAATCCGAGAAAGGTCAATCCCTTCACCCTTTTGAGAATTTTCGCCTACGGATTCGCCACCTTCCCGGTCACCGCGGCCGCTACCTTCCTCATCCTCTCAGCGATATGAGCTTTTCCATCAGGTCCGAGGCGTGGATGAGACCGAGGTCCCCGGCCGCAACAGATCTTTCATCGAAACTCTCGACACCGTCCTTCCCGGCGCCGTAAATCGCGATCGGAACCAACCCGGACTTGTGTTCCCCGTCCAGGGACGATGTCACGTGGTCCGAGGTCACGACAAGGAGGCAGTCCTCCGGAAGGGAGCCGAGAAGCGGGGCGAAAAATTCGGAATCGAGCCTTTCTATGAACTTTATCTTTCCGTCCCGGTTCGCATCGTGCGAAAGCACATCGCAGCCCTTCACGTGGAGAAAGACGAAATCCCTGGTTTCCAGCATTTCCAGGGCCTTTGCCAGCTTCAGTTCCAGGTTCGTGTCCGGGGTTCCGGTTCCGACTTTCAGAACGTCCATTCCGAGAAGCCTTCCCATGCCCAGGGTGGCCGGAACGGCGGAAACACATCCGGAGCTCATGGCGTACTTCTTCGCGAAGGACTCCACCGAAAACCCTATACCCGGGTAGCGGGACAGTATTATATTGGCCGGAACCCTCCGCCTGTCGTTAACCGGGTGTCTGGAAAGGATCTCGTAGGACCTGGAGGTAAACTCGTTGAGAATTCTGGCAGTTCTCAGTGCGATCGGGAACCTCGGGTGGGTTTCCGGAATCGTGGGCCTGGAATCCAGAACCCTTTTCCCGGTTTTCATCGGATCCGTCGGGCTGATGTTTTCGTCCACTTCCCCCCGAATGATCAGAACCCCTCTGTGACCGAGACCCCGGAAGAATCTCAGCCTGCAGTTTTTCACCTTAAGGTTCGAAAGGGCCGAGGCGAGTTCGTCGAGACCGGTTTCCTCCCTTCCGGCCCTCCTGTCCAGCACAACCATGTCCGGGGAGACCGTTGAGAAATTGCACCTGAGACACAGGTCGAACGGTCCGGGTTCGAGCCCGATTCCGAGCGCCTCGATGTATCCCCGTCCCGGAAAGTTCCTGTAGCCCAGGAGGTGGAAGTTGGCCGTTTCCGAGAAATCCGAACCGCCCACCTCGTTATCCAGAAGCCCGCACACCCCGTTTTTCGCTATGTAGTCCAGATTCGGTTTATCGGCGACCATGAGCGGAGTTTCACCCACGTCCGCCAGACCGTCCAGAACAACCATCAGAATTTTTTTCATAAATAAACTATTCTCGGGATTGTATTTAACCCTTTCTATATTCGGGGTGATATATTTCGTTGCACAGGAATTTTTAAACCGGGATAGGACCGAAAAGATATTCATGGAGAAGTGCCCGGAGTGCGGTTCCCGGGATCTCGGGACCTCGGGGAGAGAACTCGTGTGTTCGTCGTGCGGCCTGGTAGTCAGCGAAGAGCTTTTCTTATAGACTTCAGCGGGACCTTCCGCTCCTCTCCGGTTTCCATATCCCGGAGAACCGCCTTTCCTTCCGAAAGGTCCTTTTCACCGAGGATAACGGCGGTCTTCACCCCGGTTCTGTCGCAGTACTCCAGTTGGGCCGAAAGACTCCTTCCGCCGATTTCGTATTCCGCCCTTATCCCGGCCTTCCTCAACTCCCTGCAGATCTCGGCCGCTCTGTCCGCCAGATTCCTCGAGACGATCGCAACGAAAACCCCCTCTCTTTTTCTCACCGGTCCGAGGAGTTCCGCCACCCTGGTGAGACCCACGGAAATCCCGGTTGCCGGTAGAGGCTTTCCGTAAACTCCGAGGAGCTCGTCGTACCTTCCGCCGCCGCCGATGGAAACTCCGACACCAGGTACCGAGATCTCGAAAACCAGGGAGGTGTAGTAGTCCAGACCCCTCACTAAGGAAAGGTCGACCTTTAGGTACCTCGAGATACCCGCGGATTTCGCCAGAGAGAAGAATTCTTCCAACCTTTCGGTATTCTCGAACTCCGAAAGGACCTCGGGTCCGCCCTTCACCGACACGATTTTCATTATTCTTTCTACGTCCCCGAACGGTTTCAAAAGCTTTCTAACCCCGTTTTCACCCAGTTTGTCGAGCTTGTCCACAATCCTGAAGATCTCGGGTTTCTTCCCGATCAGCCCTTCCATCAGTTTTCTGTCGTTCACCCTCACCTCGAAGTCGAGACCTAAGGACTTTAAAAACTCGCACGCGCAGGCAACGCACTCCGCATCGGCCCTCACGGATCGGGAGCCGAAAATATCGACATCGGCCTGCCAGAACTCCCTTTTTCTCAGTTTCTGGGGGTTGTCGTACCTCCACACAGGACCTATCGCGTACCTTTTGAACGGAAGTTTAACGCTTCTCGAAGCCACCGCCCTTGCCGTGGGGACCGTTAGATCGAATCGGAGGCCGAGCTTTCTCCCGGACTTGTCCTCGAAGAAAAAGATCTCGTCCGCTATCGAATCCGAGGCCGTCTTGGCCGAAAGGGTCTCGAACCTTTCAACGAGCGGAAGCACCATGGGACGGAACCCGTACTTCCTGAAAACCTCCCGGGCTTTCAGAACCAGACTCTCCAGCCTTTCGGCCTCTTCCGGAAAGTAGTCGCAAAATCCTTTAGGAGGACCGAATGTGAACTCTGTCACCCACTTCCTTCACCGGTATATATTTTCCGAAAACCGGAATAAAAAGTTAACTCCCTACCCGTAAATTTTCAAACCGAGCTTTCTTTTTTGGAGAATCTCGTCGTTCCATATCTTTCTGAACTTCCAGAACAGGTAGTCCAGCTCGTCCCTGTCCCTGCAGAACACAATCTTCCCGTCCCTTATCACCTCTACTTTCAGTTTCAGGGGTAGAAGCTCGAAAATTTTCACATCGTACCTTCCGGTCAACCCGCTTTCCAGAATCCTGTCCCACACCTCCTTTATTCTCTCCCTTTTCCCTACCACGATGCAAACGTCTACGTCGCTCCTTTCGGTCTCCTCCCCGCGGGCGAAGGAACCGAAGAGGATCACGGCCAGGGCGATGTCCCTGAATCCGGCAAAGTCCCTTTCTATCCTTTCCAGAGTTTCAACCATCTCCTCACCGCCTCCTCGAATCTCTTAAGAAACGGCAGCAGTTCCTGGATACTTTCGTAGGCCCGCTCGTCTATTATTCCGTTGTATTCGTGAACGAGGACATTCCTCAATCCGTTCGCCCTTTTCAGCGCAAGGACGGTTTTTTCCCCGAGACCTATGCTGTTTCCGACCGCTTCCAGATTCCGGTAATCGTCCTCAACCGCGAAGCCCAGGTCCTTCGCTATCATCGCCGCTACGTCGCTCACGATCTCCACCGCTTCCTGAAATTCCTTGTAAATTCCCTTTCTGAGGATCCTGTTCTCCAGGAACTCTTCCTTCCATCCTATATTACCTTTGATGAAAACCAGCCTTTCCTTCAGCTCGTTGAGTTTCTGGACGTACCGCTCCCTTCTCATAAATATAATTTCTCCTTTCGATGTAAAAAGTATTTATATCCGCAGAGTCAGAAAGAATAGTGAGTCCCGGTAGCTCAGCCTGGACAGAGCACCTGCCTCCTAAGCAGGGTGTCGCGGGTTCGAAGATCCGGAAGTCCCGTCCGGGACACCAAAAAAGATGGTAGACCATGAGAGCCTGGTTCGTTGTCCTCGCGGTTCTGATCGGAACTTCGATAGCCCTTTCCCTGTCGCTGCCCGCACCGCCGCCGGGTTTCGTCGAGGCGGACCTGGTTTCGGTTTCGGAGAACAACGTCATAATAGGTTCGAACTGCACGGCCATAGTGGCCGAGACCTCGCCCGAAAGGGCCTACAACATATTTCTCGGCCTCCAGGGAGTAATCCCGGTCAGACCGACCACCCACGACACGCTCGTTCAGATTCTCCGGTCCTTCAACATAACCGTGGAAAAGCTCACCCTGGATTCCTTCGACGGGCGCTACTACTACTCCAGCCTCTACCTAAGGGGCGGGGGAAAACTGCTCAAACTCGACGTCATGCCCTCCGACGGAATAGCCGTGGCCGTCAGGACCGGGGCGCCGATCTTCATCAATTCCACGCTTTTGAAAGAAATCGGTTCTCAGGTCTGCTGAAGTGATGTTACGGCCCTTTCTATCCTGTCAAGGGCCTTTTCGATGAGTTCGGAGGAAGTCGCGTACGAGAACCTCACGAATCCCTCTCCGCGCTTTCCGAATTCCGTTCCCGGAACGCACGCCACCCCGTGGCGGAGCAGGTATTCGCAGAACTCCAGGCTTCCCATCGGTTTCCCCCGGTTCTCGAACTCGATTTTCGGAAAGGCGTAAAACGCGCCTTCGGGTTCCGCGCACCTGAATCCGGGAATTTCGTTAAGCCTTCTCACCAACAGCTTCCTCCTCCTGTCGTACCTTTCCACCACCTTTTTCACGAACCTCTCCCCGTGCCTGAGGGCCGCCACCGCCGCAACCTGGGACACCGTCGGTGCGCACAGGGTGGTGTACGGATGAACCTTTACCATGGCCTTCACGAGGTCTTCCGGTCCGGAGGCGTAGCCGATTCGGAACCCCGGCATGCCGTAGCTCTTCGAAAAAGTGTGGAACGTCACGGTCCTTTCCTTCATTCCGTTCAGACTCGCGAACGACACGTGCCTTCCCCTGTACACAAAGTCTTCGTACGCCTCGTCCGATAGAACGAGAAGGTCGTACTCAACGACCACGTCCGCTATTTCCTCGAGCGTTTTCTTTTTGAAAACCGTGCCGGTCGGGTTCGACGGACTGTTGATGATAAGGGCCACGGTCCTCTTCGGGTTCTGAATCGCGTCCCTCACGGACTCCGCCGTCAGCTGGAAACCGTTTTCAAACTCGAGCTTCACGCTCACCGGCGAACCGTTGAGAAGTTCCACGCACGGCCGGTAGGAGAGGAATCCCGGATCCGGGATCAGGACGCTTTCCCCCGGATCCACTACGCACATAAGGGCCAGGAAAATGGCCTCCTGGCTTCCGCAGGTCACCACGATCTCTTCCGGCGAGACCTCGATGCCGTTCCTTTTCCTGAGCTTTTTCACAAGTTCTTCCAGAAGCTCGGACCTTCCCTGTGAGGGCGAGTAGTGGGTGTAGCCCCGATCGAGCATTTTTTTGGCGTACTCTATTATCGAGGGGTCCGGCTCGAAGTCCGGTTCCCCGGGTCCCAGGGAAATAACGTCCTTTTCCTCTTCGGCTATTTTAAGGAGCTTCACTATGGTCGCTCCCGGAAGCTCGCTCTCCCTTTCCGAAATGAATCGCCTCATAATCTGTTAACCGTTCCGGAGTTTAATAAACTTTCCGTTGGTGCAGGATTCCGAAAATTTTATTAGAACCTTTTTTACATAATACTTACCATGAGTAAAGAAGAGATCAGAGAGTACTACGAGTCCTGTCTTCTCTCGCTTCTCACCGCCATGGATGTGGCCGGAAGGAAGATAGCCGGTCCGGCCGGCGAGGTTTACCTTCGCGAGGTCGGGTACGCCCTTTCCGAGGTCGGTTTCAAAAAGCTGCCGAGAGTCAAAACCGTGGAGGAAGCCTGCGAGGTCCTCAAGTCCCTGTGGAAAAAGCTGAAGGTGGTCGGTGAGATAGAGGTGAAATCCATCAAGAGACTCGACGGAAAGGTCGAGGTGATCCTCGGCTTTCGAGGTTCGAACTGCTCGAGGACCGTGGGGGAGAGGAATCTGGAAAGGGGAGCGTGTCCGCTGTGCAGACTCTCGATGTACTTTATGGAAAGAAACTTTTCCAGACTCCTGGGAACCAGGTCGGTTACGGTTTCCTTCGAAGGTTACGAAAACGGGATTTGCTACGAGAAAATCGTTATACGGAGGTGATTTCGTGCTTGTCGGCGAGGCCCTGGTCGGGGAAGGAAATGAAGTCGCCCACATAGACCTCGTTATCGGCGGTAAGAACGGTCCGGTCGGAGAGGCCTTCGCGGTCTCGCTCGCGAGCCCGAGGGAAGGCCACACGCCCCTGCTGGCGGTTCTCGAGCCGAACCTTCAGCCGAAACCGGCGACTCTCATCGTTCCGAAGGTCACGCTGAAGACCATGGAGCAGTGTGAACTGATGTACGGTCCGGCCCAGGCGGCAGTTGCCAGGGCCGTGGCTGACTCCGTGGAAGAAGGCGTGATACCGCGGGAAAAGGCTGAGGAATGGGTCATCGTCTGCAGCGTTTTCATTCACCCGAAAGCCGGGGACAAGTCCAGGATTTACAGGTACAACTACGAGGCCACCAAACTCGCGATAAAGAGGGCGGTTAACCGGGAACCCTCGGTAGACGAAGTCCTGGAGAAAAAGGACTCGGCGAAGCATCCCTTCCTCTAAAAGCCGTGCGCCCCTATCAGCGGGACGAAGACGAATTCACCGGCCTCCGAAATTTTCACTCCCTTCCCGGTTTTTTCCACAACCGTCATTTTCTGAACATCCCGTCCCACGGGCAGCACCATCCTTCCGTCCGGCGCGAGCTGGTCCAGAAGGGGCTCCGGGATCTCCGGCGAGGCTGCGGTAACGATTATCCTGTCGAAGGGCGCGTGCTCAGGAAGACCCCGGGAACCGTCGCCAACGAAAACCCGAACGTTCTCCGACCCGACGGCTTTCAAGTTTCTCCTCGCGAACTCCGCGAGTTCCGGTATCCTTTCCACGCTGTAAACCGTTCCCGGACGCACGAGTTTCGAAAGAATGGCCGCCTGCCACCCGGAGCCGGTTCCGACCTCCAACACCCTGTTCCCGGGCTTCGGATCCAGCAGCATCGTCATGATCGCGACCGTGGACGGCTGAGAAATAGTCTGTCCGTAACCTATAGGAAGGGGAACATCCTCGTAGGCCCTTTCCTTCAGGTGTTCCGGAACGAAAAGCTCCCTAGGACAGGCGAGGAACGCCCTTTCAATTTCCGGACTCAGTCCGACTTTAGCCTTCAGGAACCGGACCATTTCCCGGTTTCCCATGATTATATATATTTTCCGGAACCTTATAATTCTGTGGACCTCGAAGAGCTTGTGAACAAAATAAAGGAAGTCAAGATTCAGGGAGCGAGAAGGATAGCCTTAGAGTCCCTTAGGTTTCTCGAGAACCTCGCGGCTCAAAGGGGCTTCGGACCGGAGTTCGAAGAGGCGTGCGAGCGCCTGAGGTCGGCCAGACCAACGGCCGTAGTCCTTTTCAACTGCCTGGAGGAATTGAAAAGGGTCCGCAGCCGGGAAAAACTGAGGGAGCTGATTTCACGCCTCGAGAGTTCGCCCGAAAAAATAGCGGGTTTTTCCGGAAAACTCGGAAGAAACCTTTCGATACTTACCCACTGCCACAGCACCGAGGCCGTAGCCCTTATAAAAGCCGTGGAACCCGAGGTGGTTTACGCCACAGAGACAAGACCCCTTTACCAGGGCGTGAAAACCGCGGAAGAACTTTCGGAGAGCGGAATAGAAACGGTTCTCATAACAGATTCGGCTTCCGGCGCGGTCATCAGGGACGTGGACGTCGCGATTTTCGGATGCGATGCCATTAGAAGGGAAGGTGTTGTCAACAAGGTCGGAACCCTGCCGATGGCCGCTCTGACGAGGGCTTTCGGAAAAAAGGTGATTTTCGCCGGTACCGAGCTGAAGCTCGACAGAAGGGAGGTCTTCACCCTCGAGGAAAGGGACCCCTCCGAGGTTCATCCCGGGATTCCCGGAGTAAAGATAAGGAATCCGGCCTTCGACGTCACGCCCTGGCGGTTCGTCTCCGGCTTCGTCACCGACGTGGGATACTACCCCGGCGATTCCCTGAGAGACCGGATATAATCCGGACGCCTCTGCGCGGGGGAAAGTATAAAAATAAGAAAGAAGAATTAAATTCATGCGGTACGAAGACTTCGTCGACCCGGGCTACGAGCCTTCGAAATCCGACCTGATCTGCACCTTCTTCTTCGAATCGACGCTTCCGCCCAGGAAGGCGGCCGGAGGTGTTGCGGCCGAATCCTCCATAGGGACCTGGACCGAGCTAACCACCGAGAGGAAGTACGTCAGGAAGCTCGCGGCAAGGGTTTTCAGCCTGAGGAAAACCGGCACGGGGTACACGGCCAGGATCGCCTACCCGGTGGAACTGTTCGAAGAGGGTAACATGCCGAACATTCTCAGCAGCGTGGCCGGGAATGTTTTCGGACTTAAGGAACTCCTGAACCTCAGGCTTCAGGACATCTCCTTCCCGAGAAAGCTGGCCAAGAGCTTCATGGGGCCGGCTTTCGGGATCCCGGGGGTGAGAAAGCTCCTGAGGGTCCGGAAGAGGCCCCTCGTGGGAACGATAATAAAGCCGAAGCTCGGGCTCAGAACCGAGCACCACGCGAAGGTCGCTTACGAGGCCTGGGTGGGCGGTTGCGACATAGTCAAGGACGATGAGAATCTCTCGAGCCAGAAGTTCAACCCCTTCAGGAAGCGCTTCCTGGAGACCATAAAAATGAGGGACAGGGCCGAGAAGGAAACCGGGGAGAAAAAGGTTTACATGGTCAACGTAACGGCCGAGACCAACGAAATGCTCAGGCGGGCGAAGTTCGTGTCCGAGAACGGCGGGGAGTACGTTATGGTTGACATCCTGACCGCCGGGTGGTCCGGAATCCAGAGCCTGAGGGAAATGGACATCGGCCTGGTTCTCCACGCTCACAGAGCCGGGCACGCGGCCTTCACCAAAAATCCGAAGCACGGGATATCCATGAAGGTCGTGGCAAAGATCGTGAGAACGATAGGTCTGGACCAGCTTCACGTCGGGACCGTTGTCGGAAAGATGTTCGAGAGTCTGAAGGAAGTGAAGGAAAACGTTTTGGCGCTCACAGAACCGTACTACGGGATCAAAAAGGTCATGCCCGTGGCTTCCGGAGGCCTTCACCCCGGCTCGGTCCCGAGGCTGTACTCCATCTTCGGGAAGGACGTGGTTATCCAATCCGGAGGCGGGATTCACGGGCATCCGAGGGGTTCGGTGGCCGGAGCCGTTGCTATGAGGCAGGCGGTAGACGCAGCGGTTTCCGGCATTCCCCTCAGGGAGTACGCCGAGACCCACCCGGAGCTCAGGGAGGCGATAGAACTCTTCGGAATCGTGAAGTGATTCCATGAAAAAGTCGGATGTCGCCTACATTCTCGGAGCGGTGTTTTTTGTTATCCTTCTTGGGCTTCCTAGTCTCCTACCGAAAAACGGGTGCGAGGTTGCGAGGCCGGGGTACAAGTGCGCATCCGCCGAGGAGGTGATAGAGGAAAACTGTCGGTACTTCGCCGGGTTTTCCTGCGACTCTAACTGCTCAGGCTTCGGCGGAAGGTACGGCTGCGAAAAATCCGGATGCGTGTGGGTCCCGGAACTCAGGGAGTGCACCTCGGACATCTCCCTACCGAATGTGAAGTGGTACATCTCGAACCTCTGCGAAATAGCGAAGTCCAGGCACCCGGGAATCGACTGTTCGGATCCGGTGGAAGTGTGTAAAAGGATCGCCGGGGTGTGCGCATGAAGGTGAAGACCGTTAGCCTCGATGTCGGCGGGAAGTACGTGGTTATTCTCAGCAGGGAGGACGCCGAGAATCTCGGTCTCAGACCTCTGGACAGGGCGCTCGTCGAGTGCGGAGGAAAGACCGCAACGGCCATAGTGGACGTCTCCTCGGTTTTCTCCCCCGGAGAGATCGGGGTCAACCCAGACCTGAAGGCCAAACTCGGGGCTTCCGACGGTTCCGAGGCTTCGGTGAAACCGCAACCCAAACCCGAGTCCGTGGATTTCATAAAAAAGAAAATCCGCGGCGGGAGACTGAGGTACCGGGAAATCAGGAAAATAGTCGAGGACGTGGTCCACCGCAGACTTTCCGACATAGAGCTCGCCGCCTTCGTGACCGCGCTTCAGACCAGAGGCCTCAGCATGGACGAAGTGGAGTTCCTTTCCCGCTCCATGATAGAGACCGGGAGCACCCTCAGGTTCGGCGGAACCGTGGTTGACAAGCACTCCATCGGCGGAATCCCCGGAGACAAAACTTCCATGGTTCTGGTTCCGATCGTGGCCTCCTCTGGTCTGACCATTCCGAAAACCTCCTCCAGATCCATAACCTCCCCGGCGGGAACGGCCGACCGGATGGAGGTCCTCGCTCCGGTGGAGCACGAAATAGACGAAATAAAGGAAATCGTGGAGAAAACGGGAGGCTGCCTGGTGTGGGGCGGTGCCCTCGACCTCGCGCCGGCGGACGACGCCTTCATAAGGGTCGAACATCCTCTCGGAATGGACCCGCTTCTGCTCCCGTCCATAATATCCAAGAAAAAAGCCGTTAACTCGGAGTTCGTCGTGATAGACATCCCCACCGGAAGGGGGGCCAAGGTGAAGACCATAGGGGCGGCCCAGGAACTCGCCGAGGACTTCATCGAACTCGGAAAGAGAATGGGACTTAAAATAAAGTGCGCCGCCACCTTCGGGGAACAGCCGCTCGGGCGCGGAGTCGGTCCTGCGCTCGAGGCCAGGGAGGTTCTCCTGACCCTTGAAGGCAGGGGTCCGGGTGACCTCGTTGAAAAGGCCGTCGGTCTGGCGGGAATCCTGTTTTCAATGACCGGAAAGGGAGACGAACGAACGGCCAGAACCCTGCTCGAGAAAAAAGCCCTCGGAAAGATGAAGGAAATAATAGAGGCTCAGGGAGGCGACCCGGAAGTCCGGCCGGACGACATCCCAGTGGGGGAAAAGACCGCGAGGATAAGGGCCGAAGCCGACGGAAGGGTCCTGTGGATAAAGAACCCGGAACTCGCTTCCATAGCCAAGGAAGCCGGTGCCCCGAAGCACAAGGGAGCCGGAATCTACCTTCACAGAAAAATAGGGGAGAAGGTCAGGAAAGGGGATGTGCTGTTCACGATCCACGCGGAAAAGTCGACCAAACTCGAAAATGCGGTTTCCCTGGTTCAGGAGTACGAACCGTACGGAATAGGAAGAAGGTACGGCGAGAAGATGATCCTTAAAACCGTGCCTTCGGAAAGGCCGCACAAAAGAATCTTCATTCTCGAGAGGTAGGTCGGATGAGAGCCGCAGTCCTGGTTCTGGTGCTTCTCGTTTCCGGGTGCGTTAGCTCCGGGCTTCAACCCGTGAAGCAGGCATACCTCCTGGGAGATGTGCGGAACTTCCGGGCCGATCTCACCGAAGTGCCGGAGGTCCCGGTTTCGGACCCCGACGGAATAATCGACCTCTTCCTGGATCCGAATCTGACTTACATTAAAATATCCTTCATGCCGGACAACTACACCGCTTTTTACGCCGCAACAGGATTCGAGGTCGCGAACAAACTCGCCGTTGCCTACAAGTTCCTTTACGGAAGAGACGGTGCCGTGGTCCTGTACGACGACCTGGAAAAAAACATCACCAACTGCTTCTACTACGAGGCGACCGCAAAGAAGATATGTATAAACGCGGTTCCGGTCCGGTCGCCGGAAGACGTGGAAAACGCGGAAAACGAGGCCACGATTCTGTTTCTACCCTCGGATACAACGGAAGTGATCCTCACCGACCGTACAGTGGTACTCAGGGCGAGAAGCTTCGACGAGACCGAGCGGGATTACACCGACCTCGACCTGGCCGCCGACAGGTTTCTCCTTCTGATCCTGAATTACCTGAATTCAACAGCCGAGAAGCCGGGTGAACTCGGAGACCGGAAGGGGCTTTTCAATCAGGATTGATTCGTTCACGAGAACCGCCGGGACTCCTGTCACGTTGTACTTTTTCATTATCAGATTCACCGTGCTGATCCGGAGGTCCGCCGGCAGAGTTATATATATTATTTTAGGACCGCACCTCTGCTTGACCTCCCACATGACCGAGTCGAAGACCCGCTGCTCGACCGTGCGGTTGAAGTACGAGTAAAAGAAGATCACGGTGCTGTAACTCGCGTTGCACATCTCCCTTATTTTTACGGAATTTTTCCAGAACTGGAGGTCCAGGAGGGTGTATCGCTTTCTCTCGAGGAATAGCGTGGTTGTCAGGATGTTGGCTTTTTCGTACTTCTCCACCCTGAGACCCTCGGCGTAAATCCTGTCCCCGAGGGCGAAGTTTTCCTTTATCAGGGCTTCGCAGTCCGGGTTGTCCGAGAATTCGAGAAGGAGCCGGGCATCGTTCCAGAGGTTGTCTATCGCGGTCAGACCTTTTTTAACCTCTTCTATTCTGCCGATCTCGAAGTACAGGGAGAGTGAAAGGACTGCGAAAAACACGGTCAGACTCACGGCCGCGGCCGTTATTACAGGTTTCTTTACCTTACCACCCACGGTGACCCCTCAGGAACAGCAGACTTGCGTGCAATAAATTAAATGGGTGAAGGGTTATATAAATCGCGAAGAACAGGAGAAGCGAGAAAGGCGACACTCCCGGATGTCTCAGAGTCCTGAAATGAAGGGCCAGGAGCGTAAGGGAAAGACCGAATACAGTAAATCCGAGGATCAGAAGGACGGTGGGAAGGATTTCAAAACTCGGCTCCGGTCTCACCCCGAGACCGAGACTCAGGAAAAACGAAAGCGCGGACACAGAGGACGACCAGAGAAGGTAGAACATGAGCAGGAATCCTATCACGGAGAGGAGATAGGACACGGAAAAGAACGGCAGGAGGAACAGGGAAACCCCCTTCGCCCTTCCTTTCAGCAGCAGGGAAGCGTACTTGAAAAATGTCTGCATCCCGCCGATGTTCCACCTGAGCCTCTGCTTCCACCAGCCTGAAAGAGTTTTCGGGACCGCGGTGCTAACTTCGGAGGTCAGCGACATCCTTATTTTGTATCCCTCGTTTATCAGCCTCCAGGCTATTTCTATGTCTTCGGTCAGGTTAGTCTCGTCGAAGCCTCCGACCCTCAGGAGTACATCCCTTCTGTAAACGCTCAGAGTTCCGGGAGTAACGTAGATGGACTCCATTTCCTCCAGCATCTTCCTGGTCCAGGAAACCGTGATGTACTCCACGGCCTGAAACTTTTCAAAAAGGGTTCGCGGCCTTTTCACGAACACGGAGGAGGTCACGGCGGCCACCCCGGGTTCGGAGAAGAACCCGACGGTCTTGAGAAGCGCGTCCCTTTTCGGATAGGTGTCCGCATCGACCACGGCGAAGAGTTCGGAAGAGCATTTCCTCAGGGCTACGTTAAGGGCGGCGGCCTTCCCCAGGTTTTTCTCCAATCTCAGGACCTTGGCCCCGGCTTTTTTCGCGAGCTCGCGGGTTCTGTCCGTGGAACCGTCGTCGACCACAAGAATCTCGAGCCTTCCCGGGTACTCCATTCTTTTCAGATTTTCCACGGTTTCCGCGATGTGTTCCTCCTCGTTGTACGCGGGCACGACAATCGTTACCGAGGGGAAGGTCCGTGGACTGGGGGTCTTTTTGATCCTTTTTCCGGAGTTCAGGTAAAGGACCAGAAAAAGCACGGAAAAGTAAATCCAGGAAAATCCGAGGACCAGGTATATTATATTCTCGATGTTCATAGATTTTTGTTGTTTCCGGTTATTTAAATCGGTTTCATGGCCACGGTGAGAAAGTCCCGGGTTCCGAGGGCCAGGCCGAGAACGAGTATCACGAGTTTCAGAAAGTTCGCGAACTGCCTGTCTTCGATGTACCTGTCAATCACGAGCAGGGCCGGGATCACCGCGGCCAGCTTGACCACGAACATCATCCACGGCATGAAGGGAAGGACCAGGAAGGACGGAAGGGACGCGGCCGCGCAGTACTTCCCGGTCAGGATTCCCGGAACCACGTGCTGCTCGCAGTATCCGAAGAAGGAAAGCGCGGTGAAAGTTGAAGAGGCGTCGAAGAGGTGGGAAAGGATTATCCCCCGGTTAATCCTCGTGAAGAAATCCGGGGCGAAGGCCGAGGCGAGCTGAAGGACCCCGAACCAGAACAGGGTCAGGAAGAAAACCGAGGCAACCGCGCCCCAGTTCTGAATCGAAATCAGGGAAAGGTTGAGAACGACCAGGGAGGTCCCGATCGCGAACATGAAGTAATGATAGCCCATGCCGATTTTCCTCTGTACAAGGACCCCGGAGACCAGGGAGAGAGCGGCCAGGAAAAAGACGAAAAAGTATATCGGCGGGGAGCAGAAGAGCGGTCCCTGGTAAATTCCGTGGTCCCTGAGGGCCCGGGTCATGCCGCCGTAGATTATGAAGGGAACGGACGCGAAAAACATCCGGAAGTCCACCGGAATTTCGAACCTTTTGAGAAACCTGAAAATCAGGTATACCGCACCTATCAACGCGAGGGCGTAAACGGCCGTGGCCTCGGCCGTGTAGTAATTGCACATCGGGACCAGAAACTTTTCCTCAATGAAGGATGCGAGATCCATAACCAGATTTCCGGTTCCGTTTATAAAAGCTTTAACCTTCCGGTCACTTCGTCTATTTTTTCGTCTTCGGCCGGTCCGCACCCGAGCGAAACCGGGGTGCCGGGCGGTACCTGGGTGAGACCGGCGTCCCTCACGAGGGCGCAGGGAAGCTTTCTCCCGGAAAGGAGCTCGTAGTACCTGAGAAGCTCCTCCTCGTCCCTGACCCTGAGCACGACCTTTTTCATTCCGGAGGCCAGCCACTTCCTCTTAGCGAAAAACCCGGACTTGAGGAATGCCGCGAGCGACGCATGTGCCACGGCCGCCGCGAGTTTTCCCTTTCCGAGTTTCAGGTCCGTTCTGACGAGAATGACCTGCTTCATGAATTTAATTGGGACCCAAAGTTAAAAAATTATTTAACCGCGGGAAATTAATATTATGAGGATTCCCGAGGAAAGGGCCTTCGCGCTTCTGAAAAGGTACGGAATACCGGTCGTCCCCCAGGTCTTCTGCTCTTCGGAATCTTCCGTTTCGGCCGCTCTGCGGAAAATCGGTTTCCCCTGCGTTATGAAAGCCGTGGGCCCGCTTCACAAAACCGATGTCGGCGGGGTTGTTACCGATGTTACAGGCGAGGAAGAGGCCCTGAAAGTTTTCAGGAAGCTTTTGAAAATTCCGGATTGCGAAAAGGTCCTGGTTCAGAAGCAGCTGAGAGGGGTGGAACTAATGGTTGGCGGCGTGAGGGACGGGACTTTCGGAAGCTTCGTGTCCTTTGGTCTCGGAGGAATTTACGTCGAGGTGCTTTCCGACGTCAGCTTCCGGCTCTGCCCGGTGACGGAAAGTGACGCCGAGACCATGATAAAGGAGACCGCGGCCTGGAAAATCCTTTCCGGGGCCAGGGGGAGGAAGTATCCGGTGGAAGAACTGAAGAGGATAATCGTCTCGGCATCGAACATCATGGTCAGGTCCAGGCTGGCCGAGATGGACGTGAATCCCCTGATAGCTACGGAAAAGGGTTTTTTCGCCGCTGATGTAAGGATGAGAAGGTAACAGCCGAACAGCAGATCATTTTTCACAGAAAGCTTTATAGAAATTTCTGTTTTCTTCGTAATACTTCCTTACATACTCCCTTACATCACCGATTTTAATTAATATCTTCTTAATTTCATCTTTATGCGGATCTTTTATTTTATATATTCTCCCGATAGATATTTTCCCGTCCTCATCCCGGACCGTTACGCCGTAGCTACCGGTGATTATCCCCCAATCGGAAAGTTGGCGTATGGCTTTACGTACAATATTGTCCGGGATACCGTATTCTCCTACAATTTCTGAGAGAGTCGGGTTTTTGCCCTCCTCTTGTGATTTCAAAATCGCGGCTGCTACCAAAAACTCCGGAGATAGTCTCTCTTCCATAATTTTTTAAATTTAAATAATTATCGGAAGACGCATTCTCCGTTAATTTTCAGAACCGAATTTGTTAGCTGCTGGAGCTCATGGTGGAGATAAACAGGGAGCTATCATCGCTGATGTACCCCGCGGGGGTGGCGGGGGTAAAGCGCAAGCAGGACATCGCAAGGATGCTGGTGGAGCGCACCATGAGCGAGGTCACCGTAGCCGCTAAGGAGAAGGCG
>WANL01000026.1 GCA_015521825.1 Candidatus Aenigmatarchaeota archaeon | reverse complement strand
TATCCCCGGGGTAGCTTTTCTGAAATCACCGGGAGCCACCAAGACCGCCCGGCGTTTCGCTAGCCCACGCTTTCGCGGCTGGATTCCTTGCTTTTCGGAATCCAGTCAAGCCGGCTTTTGCGCTTGCACTCTACGCCGGATTTCTGACCCGGCTGAGCCGACCTTTGGGCGCCTCTGATCTCTTGTCAGAGGCGTACCGCCCCAGCCAAGCGGTCCACCAACCGGTGTCCCCGGAACCGGGTTAGCCGCGTACCTGAGGAAGGGCGGTGTTACATCGGCGCCTCCACGGTCCCCGAAAGGACCGCTTCGACGGCTCCCGCCTACCCTATGCATCCACAGGCACACGGCAGCGGCAGGCTACCGCAGAGCTCCACGGGGTCTTCTCTTCCCTCTGGGGGTCTGTGGCCTATTCACCACAAAGGCAGTTTCGCCGGGTTCCGCCTCGGGACAGCGGGGAGGTCGTTAAGCCATTCATGCAGGCCGTCAATTAAACGGCAAGGGATTACGCTACCTTAAGACGGTCAGAGTTACCGCCGCCGTTTACCGGGGCTTGAACCGGTTGAAACCGGTCTTCACACACCGGCACTGGGCAGGCCTCAGGGACCGTACAAGGCGTTTCCGCTTAGCGGTCCCCTACGTTTTTATTAAACAGTCGCCTCCCCCTTGTCACTGCGACCTGCGCTTCCGCTCCTCACGGAGCGCAGGCACCCCTTCTACCGAAGATACGGGGCCAGTTTGCCGAGTTCCCTGAGGCGGATTATCCCGTCACGCCTTCGCCTTCTCGGCGAGGGGCACCTGTGCCGGTTCTAGGTACGGTCACCGCCGATCCTTCCCGTCCGCATTTTCACGGGATCCGCGGATCTCCCGAACACCCCCGAAGGGATGCTCGTCCCGCCTTCATCCGGTTCTCTCCGTGACGGATCTCCCCGGATTTCAGCGGTTGACTTGCGTCGGGATACCGCGAACCGTCTGCGAACGGGCTTGCGTTGCCGCGCGTACGGCGGTGGTACCGGAATATTAACCGGTTTCCCTTTCCCCTACCCGGTTAAGGTTGGGGTTAGGACCGACTAACACCCGGCCGAAAAACGTTGCCGGGAAAACCGCGCCCCTCAGGCGACCGGGATTCTCACCCGGCTTTGCTGCTACTCCCGGCAGGATTCTCATCTCCACGCGGTCCACCCCTCCTCACGGAGAGGCTTCTACCCACGCGGAGCGCCTTCCTACACCATCGCTTTCGCGGTCCGGGGTCTCGGTTGTCGGCTTACCCCCGTCCATTTTCGGCGCCCCGGTTCTCGGGGGGTCCGCTGTTACGCGTTGATTATACGATGGCTGCTTCTAAGCCTACGTTCCCCCTGTCTTAGAACCGGGACTACCTTTGCGACTTAGCCGACATTAGGGACCTTAACCCCGGTCTGGGTTGTTCCCCTCTCGGACGCCGAGCTTACCCCGACGCCCCCACTCCCACCTTCTACGACGGTAGGGGATTATGAGTTTGACAGGGAGGCCAGGACTCTCGTCCCACAACCCCCCAATCAGTGCTTTACCCCCCTACCTGTCTCCGGTGGGGCTGCGCTGAGACGCATTTCGGAAGGAACCAGCTATCACCGCTCTCGATTGGCTTTTCACCCCTAACCCCGGGTCACCCGAGCGGTTGGAACCCAGCACCGGTAGCGGGCCTCCATCCCGCTTTCGCGAGACTTCACCCTACCCGGGGTTAGATCGAGCGGTTTCTGGTCTTGCCCCCGTGACTGCGCGCACTTTCATACGCCGCGCCTCGCCGAAAAGGCCGGGAATGAACCCGCTTACCTCGGCTGCGCGCACGTCGCTTTCGCTCCGGCTCCGCCGCAGAACGGCTTAGCCTCGCCACGGAGGCAAACTCCCTGCCCCGTGTTTCAAAACGGACACCATGACGCTGTAAACCCGCGCTCGTACTCGCGCCTCGCGACGCTTTCCTTCGCGCGGGCACCTTCCGCGCCATGGTTGACTGTCGCTGTCCGGTTTCAGGCTCTTTTCACCCCCTTTTACGGGTGCTTTTCAGCTTTCCCTCACGGTACTAGTCCGCTATCGGACTTCCAGAATATTTAGGATTGGGAGTTGGTTCTCCCGCCTTCCCACTCCCTATCCAGGGAATGGTACTCGGGGACATCCGGAATCCCCTTTTCGGACTTCCCCTACGGGGCTTTCACCCTCTACGGCGTCCCGTTCCAGGGAACTTCGGGTCGTCCGAGGAAGGGGTGCCCGGAGCCCGCACCCCACATCCCCCAGGACTTTCGCCCCGGGGTTCGGTTTGTCCTGTGCCGCTTTCGGTCGCCCCTACTCACGGCATCGCTGTTGCTTTCTTTTCCTCCGCTTACTGAGATGCTTCACTTCAGCGGGTTCCCCTTCGCCCCGAAAGGGGCGAATGCCCTTGCGGGCGCGAGGTCGCATTCGGCGATCCCGGGTTCTAAGGCTGCGTGCGCCTCGCCCGGGCTTATCGCAGCTTGCCACGACCTTCGTCGGTTCTGGAAGCCCAGCCATCCACCGGACAGCTTAGGGCACAGACCGACCCTGACCTCTGCCGGCCTCATCGCGTCAAAATGCTCTTGTGCTCAACAGGTGTTCGAAAACCTATCATCGCAGGCCCTTCTACCTTTACGGAAACCCGTAAAGATATGCATCTTAATTTTATTGCAAGCCTGCAGTATTTAAACTTTTCGCCGCTGCTTCAGAAAAATAACAGTATTGAACGCTATCAAAATCGCCGCGACCGCGGTCACGATCCAGAAAAACAATGGATATCCTTTTACAGCGTACAGGCCGATCGCGAAGCCGATCGAAACGGTAAGAGCAGCAGCACTTTTGTAGGTCCCGGTCGCCGCAGAGCTTAGAAATACGAGCGACGCGATCAGAAGGATAAAAAAATCCATACGTTCCGCCCTCTCGGTTTATCTCCTTCGGGTTCCGCGCCGGTTTTTCCGGTAAAAATCGGCGAGAGTCAGCTGGAAAACCGGTACCACGAAGAACAGTCCGAGGACGAGGAAGAGTATCAGACCGAGAAGGGCGGCCCCGATCCCACCGAGGGAAAGGACCCCTACCAGCAGAACCATGGCCAGAATCGAGACCGCAAAGAGCAGGTAAAGGGCGAGTATCCGGAATATGTTCCGCCGGTTGAAAACGAAGGAAAAGCTCTTCTTCAGGGCCCGAAGCGCGGGAGAACCTTCGGCAACGAACCAGGGGGAGAACGAGATCCCGAACGCCAGAACCGACCACAGAACCCCGAGGGCCACCGAAACCGGAAGAAGGACGGGATAGGGCTGGAGAACTATCGTTTCCATGGCGGAAGCCGCCGGAAAACTCAACCCGCCAAGAACGTAAAACAGGCCGTACGCCAGGGAGAGGAGCAGGATCAAACCGAGCCCGGAATACACGAGTCCCAGGCCGAGAAAGGCCCCGAACCTCGAAGAAAGGGTATCGATGTAATCGTCCACGCTGGCCCCCCGCCCGACGGCCTTGAGGTAAACCCCGACAGCTGACTGGAAAAATGGGGTCGAAACCGCCACGGCCGGAACCATGATTAACCAGACTGGTGTCACAAGGAAAAACACTTCCAGAAGAATCGGTTCGCCGGAGACCATTTTGAAAACGAGGTCGTGGCTCAGTCCGGAAAAGAACGACAGGAGGAACGGACTGAAAGGAAGCAGGAGCGCCTCGAGAACGGCGACGGTGATCGCAAAGGAGAGGTAGCCCAGGACGCCCGAAAGAAGGAGAGTGGCAACGATGGCAAGGAAGTTGGATCTGTAGGATTCGTAGCCCTTCGAGATATGCTTGAAAACCATTTTTCCCGCCTTTCACTTAAAAGCGTTCCGGTTCTTCAGGTAGAAGTCGGTGATCGCTATTCCGAAAATAGGAACGACCACCATGAGGAACAGGGTGCTGAACGGAAGGAAGGAAGCGATCGCCGTAGCAACGAAGGAAACCACGAGCAGGGGCAGGAACCTCAGGAAGTCCGAACTCAGGAAAAAGGACACGCTGCTCCTCACGGCCCGGACCGCACCGGAACCCTCGAGAACGACTATCCAGGAGCTGAAGAAAAGAGCGAGACTCGCAATCAAACCCACTACCAGGAGTATCAGGGGAAGCGGTGAGCCCGGAGACGCGCCGAAAAACGCCTGAACGCCCTCAAGGGCGGCAGCGGTCTCCCCGCCGAGCATCACCCTGTCAACGGCCGAAAGACCGAAGGAAACGAAAAACGGAAGGAAGGAAAGGAACACGAACGAGTAAAGGAAACCGAGACCGAGTAGGGGTCTGAAATTCGCCTTCACGGCACCGAGATAGTCGGAGATCCTAACCTTACCTTTCAGCGCACCGGAGTAAACGGATATCAGCGAGGACACGAAAGGAAACGCCAGGGCCATGGCGAAAACCGCGCTGATAAGCATGACCGAAAGGATCGAGGAAACGACCGACCCGGTCGCGGCGGAGGTAGCACCGACCGCCGGGAAGAAGATCGGCGCGAAAAACATGAAAACGGCAAAGAAAACGATGGACGCGAAAACACCGGAAAGAATGAAAGAACCGATGAGCGGAAGGAGATTGGACTTGAAAGCCTCGTATCCGTTCCGGATATGTTCGACGACCATATCAGTTTTTATGTCCGGATTCATATTTAAAACTTTCGTCCGGGCAATTTTTAAGCCCGAAAGCGGAATTATCGTTATGGAGTGTTGCGATGTGACCGGAAGGAAGCTGGAACCCGGAAACTGGCTCGAGTTCGTAAGGGCGGACGGAAGGAAGTGGATCCCGGCCTTTGTAAAATTCGTGGACGAGGAAAGGTGCATCGGCTGCGGGATGTGCGTCCGGATCTGCCTCGGAAACTGCTACGAACTACGGGAAAAGATAGTGAACGGGAAGAAGAAAAAGGTAAGCGTTGTCGTTAGGCCGGAAAACTGCTACGGTGACTGCCACTGCCACAAAGTGTGCCCGGTTCCCGGTGGAGCCATGGTCTGCGAACCGAAGAGGATGAGCCCCGGGCGATGATCTCGGATCCTCTCAGATCCGGCCCCGGCTCCTCTTCACGTAAAAGTCGGTGAGGGAAATCCTGAAAAGCGGGGAAACGAAAAGCCACAGCAGAAGTTCGCCCACCAGAACCTGCCGGTAAACCAGGGAAATGTATCCCAGAACCAGGGAGGAAAGGAAGAACACCACGAAAAGGGCCGCGGTTCCCGGGAAATTCTTCCAGGCGAACCGAACACTCGTTTCCACCGCTTCCAGGGCTTTTTTGTTGTGAATAACCACTGCCTGGTTAACGAAAAGGAAAAACACAGAGAAAGCCAGTAAGAGAACGAGGGACAGCACTAAAAGGAAAGACAGACCGTAAAGCGCTGAAACCAGGCCGAGAATCGCGAGAGGCAGGAGAAGACCGGCCGAAATCAGGTTGGCACCTATGATGCTCGGAGCTCTTTCAGAAAAGGTTTTGAGGTAGTCCTCTATTCTCGCCCTCCCCCTGAGGCACCGGTAGTACACTCCGTACAGCGAACCGTCAAGGGCCACGAAGAGTAGGACCGCGCCAACTATACCTGCGAAGAACAGGAGGAAGAAGATCGGAAAGCCGGAAGACGCGACAGCGGCCCCGGAAATCAGCATAAGGAGAAAGAGCGCGCCGAGAAAAACCGCCGCGCCGACGAATATCAGCACAGAGCCCAGAACCGGAACCCAGTTCTTTCTGTAGGCGTTGAAAGCCCTTTCTATGTGCCTGAAAACCATGAATTTCTTTACCCTTTCAGATTTAAAAACTTTTCGAACTCCCTTTTCATCAGGAGGGCGTCTTTTTCCAGAAGCGGGCTCTCGCTTATGACCGTCGCGCTCCCGAACCTCGCGAGCTCCGGGACCAACTCGGAGAACCTGGGACCGCCCGAGGAAACCGGAAGGTGGCGCCTCTCGTTCCCCTTGTCCGGACCGACCGGAACGAATTCTATACCCGAGAAGTGAATGTGAAGGGGTTTGAAGCCCTGAACCAGTTCCATTATCTCCCGGTAATTTACCCGGCCGCAGTTCCTGGCGTAGATGTGCGCGAAGTCGACGACCGGAACGCACGGTCCCCGACAGAGCGGAAGTATTTCCTCCAGGGTCCCCCACTGCGACTGCTTCCCCATGGTCTCCAGACCGAGCCTAACCCTCATGGAGTTGGCCTCCAGAAATTCGGCTATCTCTTCACAACCCTTCTTTATAGCCTCGGAGGCGGCAACCCTGTCCTTTCCGTAGTACCCGGCGTGAACAACGACGACCGTGGCCCCGAGAAGCTCGCCGATGACGAGAGACCGCCTTATCCTCTCCTTGCTCGCCTCGACCTTTTCCCTGGACTCCGAGGCCAGGTTAACGTAGTAGGGCGCGTGAACCGAAAGGGATATTCCCAGGTCGGCCGCCGCCTTTCCGACGGCTTTTGCCGTTTCCTCGCTCATTCTGATTCCGCGAACGAACTCTATTTCCATCGCGCTCAGACCGGAAGAACTCAGGTACTCAAGAGCCTCGAACACGGTTCGGCAGACCGTGGGTATCCCGGCCGGCCCGAACCTCACCTCAGAACAGGAGATACAGAACCACCTCTAAAACCACGAGGCCGACGGCCAGGAACACGACGTGCTCCGGTTTGATCCTGAAAACGGAATTCTCCTCCTCGTAGTACCTCACTATACCGGCCATTCCCGGAGGAGTCGTGACCCTTCTCGCCATGGTTTAGAATTGGAACCGGAAATATTTAAAATTCCCTCTCGAGCCTGCTCGGCTGAACCGACTTCTGATCGGAGTACTTGGCGTCCTCCTTCTCGTCGTAAGAAACCTCGCACGGGCTCGAAAGCCTGAAGAAAACCAGCTTACAGACCCTCATTCCCGGATAAAGGGTCACCGGCATTTTCCCTATGTTGTTTATCTCCAGAACCAGCCTGCCTCCCCATCCGGGGTTAACGAATGTCGAAGTGATGTGGGTGAGAATCCCGAGCCTTCCCAGGGAGCTTCTGCCGTCAACAGCAGCCGCGAGGTCCCTCGGAAGCTTGATGTACTCCTTCACGGTGCCGAGAACGAACTCGCCGGGGTGGAGAATGAACGGTTCGCCGTCCCCGACCGTCACCTTTTCGGTGTAATCCCTCGGGTTCTTCGGATCTATGTACGGGGTCTCGAGTCTTTTGAACAGGAGAAACTCCTTTCCGAGCCTCAGATCGATCCAGGCCGGCTGAAACTGGTCCTCCGAGAGCTCGGGTTCTATCAAAAGCTTTCCGGACTTTATGTAGTTTTTTATGTCCCTGTCCGAAAGTATCATTCCGGCCCCCATCGGTAAATCTGGATTCCGGGATATAAAAGCTTTAACCGGCGGGTATCAGAACCGCCTCGTTGTTGTTTTCGAAAAGTTCGGGAACCTTCTGAAGCGGGTCTATCCTGAGGCTCACGGACTCCGAGGACCCGACGAAAAGATTGGAAACGTTAACCGAGACTTTCGCAGAAGGTTCGAGCGGCGGTAGCTGGTAGCTCCAGGAAGCGGTCGAGGTGTTTATAACGAGTTCCGTTGCCCCGGAAGGTTTCAGACCCTGGTTTCCTATCGTGAACGAAATGTTGGCGTACCTGCCGGATCTGGAGCCGCTCACCTCCTCGAAGTAAAGGTCGGGCCGCGATGGAACCGAGTAAAGGGCTTTGACGGTTTGTATGATTTCCGGAGTGAAATCCTGGGCGCAGTCCTCGTACGGATACATTATACTTTCCGGATTGTCCGAGTGGTCGAGCCCGAGGGTGTGACCCAGCTCGTGAAGGATTCTTATCGGCCTGGTGCACTCCCGCGTGGTCGAGGCTATGGTGGCCACGGCAGAAACGGTTACGTTGAAAAGCCTCGTGGAAATTATTCTCGTGGGTCCGCCCTCACCCAGTTTGGTTATGATGTACCCGTCACGGTAGGTCTTCTCGTAGTGCGAGGTGCAGTTGATGAGCAGTTCGGGATCGTCCCCCTCTACGAACCTAACGGCGCCTCCGGTCTTTTCTTCCCACATCCGCATTGCCAGTTTTATGTCCTGGATCCTGACCTGGGAACAGTCCCTTATCCCGTAGATCACCGGCATCTCGGCCCATCTTATGTTTCTGTAAAGAAGCGGGTGGGAAATCGAAAGGTTGAAGCCTCCGACCTTGGAAACGTATGGGGTGAAATTGGCCGTGTAGTTCGGAACCGCCCTCACCGTGATCTCGACCGGAACAACGGAAAGATTGATAACGAAAAGGGTAGCGAAAAAAAGGAGCGCCGCCGCTTCGTACTTCATGAACCATCACAGCTTCCTGAGCCTTTTCCAGGTTAGTCTGAGTTTCTTCCTCTTCCTGCTGTACTTCCACTGGGACTTTTTCACCTTGTACGGCCTCATCCACATCACCACACGTGACCCGCGAGCTCGAGGACTCTCACGTCCGGGGCGTCGAAAACCCAGGACGGGAGGACCTTCCTGAAGTACGGGTATAGGTCCGGGTGCTTTTTCAGTTCCGAGGTTACCGCCATTATCACTATACCCTTCACGGCCTCGCCCATTATTCCCTGGTAGCTGGAGATTATCTCATCGATTATTTTCCTGTTTCTCTTTAAAAGCCTTACGCTCCGCTTCCCTATCTGGACTCCGTCAACGTTTCTGACGTGGTGCAGGGCCACGGGCCCCATGACGCTTCCGGCGTACCTCACTATGGCCTTGGCCACGAGCTCCACGACTCTTTCCTCGGGTTTCATTTCAATCACGCATTTTGAGTTTCAGGAAGTAGTACAGGGCTATTCCGAAGAGGGCTACGTCCGGAACGGTCCAGAGCAGGTCGAACTCCGCTGTCGAGAGGAGCCTCTGACCTATGACTATGGTCGGACCCAGGAAGTAGTGGACGATGAAGGAAAGGGAAATGAACCTGAGATACCTCTTTATCTCCGGGTTCACTATTCTCCGCATGAACCTGATCACTAAGTAGATTCCCAAGCCCTCGACCACCGCGTAGTAACCTACCGCGTACAGGTAACCCGGGATCGTGTAATCGTAGTACCAGCCGTAGGGTTCGGCCCTCAGGACGTAGAAGCCGTCGTAAAGGAAGAGTGGAACCACCAGAAGAAGCGCGAGTCCGCTCAGGGCAAAGAACCTCCTTTTCACGCTTTCCCTCTCGGCCTCCAGGCTGTATCCGAAGAGGTACAGGTAGGTCGAGAAAAGGATGAGGGACGCCGTGAAGACCCGGAAGTTGAACATGGCCTCGGCGAAAGTTAGGGAAAGCGGTATCATTATTGTTGTGATCACCGCAAGGGACTTGGTGGTGAAGTACATGAAGAAAGACCGGTTGGACCAGCTCCTCGGATTCGACGTTATGACAGCAATAGCGAGGATATAAAAAAGTATCAGGGTTGTAAAACCCGAAAAAATCAGTATCAGGTTCGCTCCCATAAAGTTTAACTTCTTTTCGTCTCTTATAAATCTATCGCGAAATCAGAACCGCGTTCACAACCCCGTCCTGCCCGGGCCTGGAGACGACCCTTGCGAGGCCGGCTTCGGTCTCTATTATCGCGCCTTTGGTTATTATGTTCATTCTCACGTAGTGCGGATTCGCCGGATTTTCCTTCACCGAAAGAATTTTAACGACCTTTCCTCCCGGAAAGACCACGGCCTCGTTCGTCTGAAGAAGCCTGACCTTCACGTTCCCGCCCCTCGTCCTGACGACCTTCCTCCTGGTCTCCCCGAGCCTGACCGGAACGGGGTCCCTGCCGAGTTCGTGCTTCTTCTTCTTTCTCAGCCTTTTGTAAAGCCCGCCGGTCGGCTTCCTCCTGCTTCTGGCGTGCGAAATCATAAAGGAAAAATCGGAGCCGGTATTTAAATTCTTTTCGCCCTTTTAATTTTATGATATCGGTTCGGTACGAGCCGGACCCGGAACCCGTAGCGAGGATCACCGAGGAGGAGATCCGGGAGCTTTTCCGGCCGTTCGGTATCGAGCCCTGGGGACCGCAGAAGTTCTGGGCCAGAAGGTTCTTGATGGGAGAAAGTTTCTGCCTTCTATCACCGACCGGAACAGGGAAAACCACGGCGGTCATGGCGTTCTCGGCCGTTAAAAGGTCTCTGATAGTGGTGCCGACCTCCACACTCGCCGCGCAGATCCAGGAAAGACTCGAGGCCGCCGGAGTCGATGTCTCCGGGTACCACTCTCTCAGCAGGGACCGGGAAGACGGGAAGGTGGTCGTGACCACCTCGACCTTCCTCTCGAGAAGGGGTGGGGAGATTCCGGGAAACAGGGAGGCCGTCTTCGTTGACGATGTCGACGGATTTCTCAGAAGGTCCAGAGCGATAGACTCGGTGTTCCGGATTCTCGGGATCGAGAAAGAGGCCGAGAAAGCGTTCAAATCGGTCAGCGGGGTCGGTCCTGTGGAAGGAAAGCAGATAATAGTTTCCGGGGCCACCCAGACCGCCAAAAGGACCGTCCGCGTCAGGATCCTCAGGTCCCTGTTCGGATTCGACATAGGCACAAGATTCCTGTCCGCGAGAAACGTGCACGACTTTTACCTTCGCGGGCGGGAGAACCTGGTGGAGCTCGTCCGGAAGCTAGGTCCGGGCGGCTTTGTGTACGCGAGGGGGGAGGAACTGGAAGCAGTCTCGGAAAAGCTCGAATCCGCCGGGATCCCGGTCGCGGTTTACAGAAAAGCGTCGAGAAAGCTCCTGCGTTCGTTCGAAAGGGGTGAGCTCTGGATCCTTCTCGGAACCATGAGCAGGAGATCCTCCCTCGTAAGGGGCGTGGACCTGCCGGAAAGCCTGAAGTACGTCGTATTCTACGGGGTCCCGAGTTATGAATTCGACCCGGCCAGGCTTCCACCAGAGAGGCTCAGATCGATCCTGAGGAGGAAAATCTACGAAACCGGGGAATGGAAGGAGATCGCGGATAAACTTTCCCGCGGAAGATTCGAAGAAGCCGTCAATCTCCTTAAGAAAACCAGGGTTCCGGATCCGGTAACCTACATCCAGGGTTCTGGAAGAACCTCGAGACTCACAGGCTCGGGTCTCACCGCAGGAATTTCCGTGGTTCTGGTGGACGACCCGGAGGTATTCGAAAAACTGAAGGAGGAGGTTGCCGCGTTCGGCGTGGAGTTCAGGGAAGCGAATCCGGCTGCGATCGAAAGGGTGAAAAGGGAGGTGGAGGAATCGAGAAGAGGTAGGGGGAAGAAGATCGATGTGAAAACCAGGCTCCTCGTAGTCGAGTCGCCGACCAAGGCGAGAACGATCTCGAGGCTTTTCGGCTCCTCGATCCGGAAGGTGAGCGGAGCCCTGCGTCTGTTCGAGACAGTTACTCCCGATTCCGTCCTCCTCGTAACAGCCTCCGGAGGTCATATTTCCGACCTGAACGTTTCCCTCCCGGGTTACGGGGCCAGGCTCAACGGTACCCTGGAGCTCTTCTTCGAACTGAAGAAACCGGAGTTCGTTGAGTCTCTAATGAAGGTAGCCGGGCAGGTGGACGAGGTCCTGATAGCAACGGATCCGGACCCGGAAGGCGAGAAAATAGCCTGGGATCTTAAGAGATTCTGCGAAAAGGCGAATCCCTCGGTGAGGAGGGTGAGGTTCCACGAGATAACGAGGAATGAGGTCGAGTCCGGTCTCAGGGAACCCGGCAACTTCGACGGGAACCTCCTGAAGGCCCAGCTCCTTAGAAGGGTCGAGGACGCCTGGATAGGGCTGTCGCTGTCGGAAGCGGTTCAGAAAGAATTCGGAAGAAAGACTCTCAGCGCCGGAAGGGTTCAGACCCCGGTCCTCGGCTGGGTGGTGGACAGGGAAGAGGAGCTAAGGAAAAAGGTATTCCTGATAACCGCGGTTTTCGAAAACGGCTTCGAAACCAGTTTCAAGGTCAGGGAACCCGGTGAAATAAGGGTTCTGGACGTGAAAAGGGTAAAGGAGCAGCTCCAGCCCGGGCCGCCGCACACAACCGACACCGTGCTCTCCGCTTTTTCAGCCGACCTCGGATCGGAAAGGGTGATGGAAATTCTTCAGGACCTGTTCGAGTGCGGATTCATAACCTACCACCGGACCGATTCTACCCACGTCTCCCCCCAGGGCTCGGCGGTTGCCGGGAAGTACCTGAAAAAGAAGGGAATTTCTGGTTTCTCCCCGAAATCCTGGGGCCCGAAGGGTACCCACGAATGTATAAGACCGACGAGACCGCTGGACGCCGACGAGCTGATGGAAGCCGTGAGAACCGGACTCCTGAGACCGGTTAAAAAGCTCGGTCCGTCCCATTACCGGGTTTACTCCTCGGTCTTCCGCAGGTTCGTTTGCTCGCAGATGGAGCCGGCCGAAGCCGAGATCGAGATAATCAGGTTCCGAATCGGTAGAGAGGAGGTCGAAAAAAAGTTCGTCGTTTCGATCTCGGGCGGCTGGGCCGAACTCGGCGGCCTGAGAACAGAAAACCCGGGACTTAAGCCTGGATGGGTCGGAACCGAAGTTTCCCGGAAGAAGGTCCCGGAAGCATATCCGTACACAGAATCCTCGCTCGTTGAAAGGATGAAAAGGACCGGAATCGGAAGACCGAGTACCTACGCCGTTGTCCTCAGAAAACTAAAGGAAAGAAGGTACGTCCTCAGGTTCGGAAAGGTCCTGAGACCGTCGAGTCTCGGTAAGGAGGTATGCGCCTTTCTTAGGACGAGGTACGGGAACCTCGTGTCCGAGGAGAGGACCAGAACCCTGGAGAGGGAAATGGACGAAATAGAGAGGGGAAAGGCCGACATCGTGGAGGTCCTTGAAAAGCTGAAAGCTGAGATGGAAAGCCTGGGCGTTGGTGAAAAGATTTAAATATTCGGTCCCGGAAACTCATGGTATGAGGCCTGTGGATATTTTGGACAGATCGAAGGAAAAAAGGGTGCTTATAAGGCTGAAGAACGGGGCCGAAATCACGGGCATTCTCAAGGCCTTCGACCTCCACCTGAATCTCTGGCTGGAGGAGGCTGAGGAAAGGAAGGAGGAAAAAACCGTTCGGCTCGGATCGGTCTTCGTGAGAGGGGACACCGTGGTGTTCGTCTCACCGGAGTGATAATATGAGTAAGGGCACGCCTTCGTTCGGGAAGCACAAAAAAATCACCCACATAAGGTGCAGGCGGTGCGGCAGGCATTCGTACCACGTAAGGAAAAAGAGGTGCGCGGCCTGCGGATACCCGTCCCCGAAATTGAGAAGCTTTAACTGGTCCTGGAAAACCGTGAACCGTGAGAGAAAGAAGTGACGCTACACGTCCAAAATTTTTAAATACTGAGCGCGTATTTGTTTTTGGGCCCGTAACTCAGTCTGGTAAACCGAGGTCCAGAAGAGTGCTCGGCTCTTACTCGCAGAGCAAAGCGATCGCCTCGCGAGATGAGTAAAACCGAGATGTCGCGGGTTCAAAGCCGCGAAATTCCCGTCGGGCCCACCAACCCGTCGGGGTGGCTCAGCCCGGCAGAGCGCCAGACTCATAGACCGCTATGAGTTCCGACCTTTCGGAATGAAGGGAAATCTGGATGTCGCGGGTTCGAAACGCCGGGATTCCCGCCCCCGACACCAAAGGGTGAAGAAATGAGAATAATGTTCTTCACGGACACCTACGACCCGCAGATAAACGGAGTGGTCACATCGATAAAGACCTTCAGGCGGGAACTCGAAAAACTCGGTCACGAGGTTGCGATCGTCTGCCCCGGAACCGGAAAGGAACCCGAGGAAAAAATGGTCTTCCGGGTCCCCTCTTTCAGGTTCCGGCCGTATCCGGAGTACAGGGGCGGGCTTCCGTTCGGGATCCTGAAAAGGGTAAGGGATTTCGACCCGGACATTATCCACGTTCACTCCCCGGCACCGGTCGGTCTAGCCGGGGTCTACGCCGCAAGAAAACTGGGAATTCCCTGCGTGGCCACCTACCACACGCTCCTCGAGGAGTACTTCAAGTACTTCCTCTTCTGGATAAGGGATCCTAAAAAGGTGGAGAAGATCAGCAAAAAGCTGATGAAAAAGTACACCAGGGTGTTTTACAACCTTCCGGATGCGGTCATCTCGCCTTCGAAGGAGATGAAGGCTGAACTGGAAAAGCGGGGAGTGAGGTGCTCGGCCGTCATTCCGACAGGGGTCACGATTTCCGGAAGGAGGAAAAAACCCGAAAGGAGGTTCGTTTACGCCGGAAGACTCGGTAAGGAGAAGAACGTGGACACGGTGATAAGGGCGTTTTCCAAGGTAAGGGGGGCCGAGCTCGTTATAATCGGTGACGGGCCCGCGAGAAAGGACCTGGAAAAACTGGCCGCGGAGCTCGGGGTCTCGGACAGGGTAAGGTTCACGGGGTACCTGGAACACGAGGAGCTCCTGAAAAGCGACCTTCTCGGACGGGCGATCGCGTTCGTATCCGCCTCCACGACCGAGACCCAGGGTCTGGTGATTCTTGAGGCCATGGCGCTGGGGTGCCCCGTGCTCGTTCCCCGGGCCCTGGGACCGAAAGACTTCGTGAAGGACGGGGTCAACGGCATGTTCTTCTCGGGGCAGCGCGACCTCTCGAGGAAAATGGACCTTCTTCTGAAAAGACCGGAACTGAGGGAAAAATTGTCTAAAAACGCGCTGAAAACCGCGAAGACATTCGAGGCCGGAAAGCTCGTGAAGAAGCTCGAGGAACTTTACGAAAAACTCGCGTTCCCGAAGGTAAGCGTGGTGGTTCCGGCCTTCAACGAGGAAAGGTACATAGAAAGGACCCTTAAAAGTCTGAGGCGTCAGACCTACAGGAACATGGAAATCGTGGTAGTGGACAACCGCTCCGAAGACAGGACCGCGGAAATAGCGAAAAAGTACGCGAAGGTTGTCAGAGAACCTAAGCGCGGAATTTCGGCGGCCAGAAACAGGGGCGCCAGAGAGTGCGGGGGCGACATCGTCCTGTTCATAGATGCGGATACCGTGCCCGAAAGGGATTTTGTGGAAAAGGTGGCCAAAAAGTTCAGGGACAGAAGGGTCGTCGGGGTCTGCGGATTCGTGGAATCCGATGGAAGCGCGTCGGCCAGGCTGGTGTACCGGCTCTGCTCCGAACTTGTCGGACTGCTGACAGCGATCGGAACACCGATGTTTTACGGGATGTGCGCTGCTTACCGGAGGGAAGTTTTCGAAAAGGTGGGCGGGTTCGATGAAAACCTCGAAACGGCCGAGGACATAGACCTCACAATGAGAATCTCGAGGTACGGAAAGTGCGTTTTTCTGAGGGACGCGAGGGCAAAGACCTCCCCCAGAAGGATCGTCGGCATGGGGCTCTGGAAGGCCGTGGCCTTTCACGTGGTTAACTTCTTCCGCCACACCATCTTCAGGTCCCCGGCAAAGAACTACGAAGCAATAAGATAAATTTTTTAACTTTCCTCCCGAACCTTTTTATGCGCCCCGGTGGCTCAGTCCGGTAGAGCGGCTGGCTTGTAGCTGGCGGGAAACCAGCACGTCGCCGGTTCAAATCCGGCCCGGGGCTCCATTACTCTTCAACCCTCGGAGCCAGAATCAGGGAGATGTAAGCGTCGTTCCTCTCGACCTCAAGCTTCACCGGGTAGTCCGTGGAAAGCTGAACCCTCGTATTCTCGGCCATCCGAAGGGCCTTCACGAACTTTTTAAGGTAATCCAGCGGATACCTCGCCCTGGCCTCTCCGGAAATCGAGGAAAGACCCGAACCCTTCTCGGCCGTTATTTCAACGCTGCTCGTGGGTCCCTCGGCCCGCATAACGAACTTCTCGCCGCTGAGTTCGAAAACCACGGAATCCCCGACTATGTCCGCGTCGTTTATCCCTTCTTCCAGAATTCTGGAAGACACGGTGAGCGAGGCCGAAAACTGAAACTTGGAGACCGGCGGGACTTCCTGGTTTATTTCGAGGATCGGAAGGGAAAACTTCCTGGTCGAGGCCCCGTAAATCGTGACCTCGAGCCTGTCTCCCACCGTCTTAAGACCTAATTTTCCGGAGGCCCTTTTGAGAACCGTGAGGAACGCCGGAATGTTCAATCCAACCTTCTCTTCTCCGGAGCAGGTGTAGCTTTCGAAAGAAGAGGCCGGAACCCTTGCGTGAATCACGGCAACCGTGGCCCTGTCCGGAGCCAGGAACTCGAGACCGGACTCGCTGAAGGTGAAAACGCCCTCGTCTATTATCTGGGAAATGACGTCGACCATGTCCTTGAAAACCTTCGGATTGGAAAGAACCGCCTCCACCCAACCACCTATCTTTCTTTCAGAAAGATTATTTATATATTTTATGGTGGGCTCGCCCGGATTTGAACCGGGGTTGCCAGCATTTCGGAAAAGCTTCCCCAAGCTGGAGTACTAACCAAGCTATACTACGAGCCCCTATAAAATAAAAAGCGGGTCGGGTTAAAAGCTTTTCGGCAGCTCCTTCGGAAGTCCCTTCCTCTCGCGAATCTTCAGAATGGTCTGGTCCCTTAGCTCCTTTGGTATCCTTTCGAACACCACTTCCATCAGGGACTGGAATCCCTTTCCGGCTGTGGCCGACTTAAGCGCGGACTCGAAACCGAAGAGTTCTGAAACAGGGATTTTGGCCGTTATCACGGCGGAATGTTCCTCCTGATCTATATTAAGGATTTCGCCCCTCCTGACGTTTATCTCCGAGGAGACGTTTCCTATGAATTCCTGCGGGGTGTCTATTCTGAGGATCTGCTTGGGCTCGAGTAGGCCGAAGTCAGCCTTCAGCATGGACTCGAAAATCGCCCCACGAACCGCGGGTATTATCTGGGCCGGGCCCCGGTGGATGGCGTCCTCGTGAAGCTCGGCGTCGCTGAGCCTCACTATCATTTTCGAGCAGGGCTCCTTGGCCAGAGGACCGGACTCGACAGCGTCCTTGAACGCGTTTTTCACGAGTTCCATGGTCTCGTTGAGGTACTGAACTCCCTTGGTGGAGTCCACGAGAACGCAGTGGTTGTGAATCAGCTTAACGTTCTTGGCGTCCTCCCTGTCCATTCCGAGGGAAACCAGCTTCTCAACCAGCTCCAGGTCCTTTCCCTTGATCTCCCCCTCCCTTATCTCTCCTTCAACCAGGGCCTTGTAAATGTTATCGGGAAGCGGCTCAACATTTATGTAAAACTTGTTGTGCTTGTTCGGGGACTTCCCCTCGACGACAGGACCCTTCGAGAAAACCGTTTCCCTGTACACAACGATGGGCGGGGAGACGTTTATCTCTATTCCCTTTTCCCTTATTTTTCTCTCGACCTTGGCGTCCAGGTGAAGCTCACCGAGACCGGAAACCAGAATCTCCCCGGTCTCCTGATTTATCTGTATCTTAAGGGTCGGATCTTCCCTGGAAAGGGTTTTCAGTATGTTTATGAGCTTCGGAAGGTCCTGAGGGTTCTTCGGCTCGATGGACTTCGTGACCACCGGCTCGAAGATGTGCTTTATGGCTTCGAAATCTTCTACCCTGAAGTCCGGAGAGCAGAGGGTCTCTCCGACCATGGCCTCCGTCAGACCGATTAAACCGACTACGTTTCCGGCCGGGGCCCTTTCCACGGGTATTCTTTTGTCCGCTATGAAGGTCGTGACCTGCTGAACCTTGGCGTTTCTTCCGAGACGCTTCAGGTAGATGTCCTGTCCCTTGACGAGGGTTCCGGAGAATATTCTGGCCGTGGAAACCATTCCGGCGTGCGGATCGTAAACAACTTTGGTTATTATTCCGGCAAGCGGGCCAGAGGGATCGCAGGATAGGAGGGACTTCCCCGTCTCGGAGTCCGGATCACCGGTCCAAATTTTCTCTATTCTGTACTTCTGCGCCTCGACCGGGGAGGGTAGGTGCTTTATAACCATGTCGAGGATCACGACGTGCATCGGGGCTTTTTTCGCGAGTTCCTCGTCCCTGTCGGACGAGCAGTACTCGATTATGTCCCTGAAGGTAACTCCGCTTTTCTTCATGAAGGGAACGGAAATAGCCCACTTCCTGAGGGCCGAACCGAAAGCCACGGACCCGTCCTCTACCCTGACCATCCACTCGTCCCTGAACCGCTCCTCAACGTGCTTCTGAATGAACCTGTTGACATCGACCACTATCTTGGCGAGTCTTTTCTGAAGCTGCTCCGGGGTGAGCTTGAGTTCCTTTATCGCGCGGTCCACCTTGTTTATGAAAAGAACCGGCTTCACCCTTTCGGAAAGGGCCTGCTTCAGGACGGTTTCGGTTTGCGGCATTATACCTTCCACGGCACAGACCACGACGACCGCTCCGTCAACCGCCCTCATCGCCTGGGTAACGTCCGCGCCGAAGTCGACGTGTCCCGGGGTGTCCAGAAGGTTTATGAGGTACTTCTCTGACTCGAACTCGTGAACCATGGTAACGGTGGCGCCGTATATTGTCATCAGCCTTTCCCTTTCCTGCTCGTCTATCCAGGTAATCATCCTTTCGCCGACGAGTTCGGAAGAAATCATTCCGGCACCGGCCACGAGATTGTCGGTGAGGGTCGTTTTCCCGTGGTGTATGTGGCTGACGATTCCGATGTTCCTTATGTTCCTGACATTATCCATGAGTTCCTGGACCCTTTCGGCGTACCCTTCCTTCGAAGCCATATACAACCCCCGGAATAATAGGTTGAACTTATTTATAAGATTTACCCGGAGATTACCTTCCCTCCAGCCTGCTCGATTTTCGCCCTCGCCCTTTCGGTAACCTTATCAACCTTAACGACAAGCGGTCTGCTCACGGTACCCTGGGAAATGAGCTTCCGGTACCCGAACTCGCCGAGATCGAGCTCGGTTTTCCCTGACCTCTCGGCCAGGGCCTCCAGCTCTCTCAGGGTGATTGTCTCGTCCCTCTTTTTAACCGGTCTCGAAAACCCGCGCTTTCCGAGGACTATCCCGAGCTTCGCAACCAGGGATTTTTTGTGCTTCCATAGACCGGCCCTTCCACGACCGCCGCGGTTCCCGGCACCCCTGTGCTTCTTCTTAGCGCCGTAACCGTGCCACCTCTTCCCCCTCTGCTTTTTGACCTTTTTTCTGAACCTTACCACCATTCACCTCACCGTTGAAAGCAGGATTATGCCGAGGAACACGAGGAAGAGGCCTGTGAAACCGCGGATATCGAAAGGGAGATTGAAAACCGCGAGGGACAGGAGGGCCGCGATGACTATGTTAAGCGACATGACCCCGACCGCGAACCCGGGATTCGCAACCCTGTCGATGGCGAGGTAGAGCGAAAGGGTTCCGACGAAAAAGAGCAGGCCGGAAAGCACGGCAACCGAAAACGGAACGGAAGCACCGAGCCTCTCAAATCTGAAGGCGTAGAGCCAGAGTAACGGAAGGGAGACCGTTGTGGCCAGAGCCACGGAAGTTACCGGTGGTACCCCCTTTACCATCATGTACTTCAGGGCCACACCGGAGATGCCGAAGGCTAAAGCCGATACCAGGGAAAGGAAAAACCAACTCATATCATCCTCACCAGAAGTTCGTTTATTTTTTCACCCCTGTACCCGAGTTCGCCTCTGGGATAGTGCTGCTTTATCGATTTTTTGAAACCGCCGGAAGGAGGTGTCAGCCTGAAAACCGGTTTGACCCCGAGGGAAATCAGAAGCCTCGAGACTCCGGAGGTGCACTTTTTGAGTTCGGAAAACACCTTCTCGGCCTCCTCTTCGGTGAGTCTCTTGTTTCCGGGCTTCCTCCCCCTCTTTAGAATGAGCTTTTTCATCACCTCGTCCGAAATCTCGCCCCAGGTAATGTAGTCCTTCGCCTTCTGGAGCATTCCCCTGACCGTGGGATTATCCGGAAGGAGAACACAGTGGTGCTTCCTGTGAAGTCTGAGCATTTTCAGGGTGTCGATTATTTCCTTCCTCGCGGTTACCGTCCCCCTTATTTTAATTACGGCGAACATCACTCCCTCCCCACCCTGATTCCGGCTTTTTCACGGTACTCCTCCGGGACCTTGAACCTGTTGAGCTTTCTGAGGGCGTCGAAAACAGCCTTTATGAGATTTATCCTGGTTCTCGTGTTCCCCTTGGTCCGGCACCAAACGTCCTTTATCCCGGCCAGGGAGATGAGCTTTTTCACCTCATCGCTGACGCAAAGGCCTATACCCTTCGGTGCCGGCATTAGTCTGACCTCGACCGAGCCGCACTTTCCGTCGACCGCAAATGGTATGGAATGCGGGGTTCCGCACCTGCACTCCCAGGAACCGCAACCCCTCATCACGGGGATCAGGTTGAGCTTTGCCTTCTTGGAGCATTTTTCTAACAGCTCCCTTGTTTTCGACACCTGACCGTCGGCGAAACCGACACCCACGTAACCGTCTTTGTTCCCGACTACCACCATGGCCGAGGTTTTGTACCTCCTCCCGCTTTTGTGCATCCTGGTGGTTCTTCTCACTATTGTCCTTCTTATACCGCCACCTTTCCCTCCGGAGCCTCCTATCAGAATTATCTCGCTCTCGAGGTTCGGCAGGAGAGCGTCCACTATTTCGGGTTCCGATATCTTCAGACCGTCGGCGAATATTTTATCTATGTCCGTGATTTCTCCGGATGCGACCTTCCTTCCCAGTTCAGTTTTCGGATTCCACTCCATCTTTACCTCCCGTGATCGCTTTTTTGACTTCCAGAACGCTTTTTTCGATATCCGGATTTATATGCTTTCCCAGGATTCTGTCCTCGGATGGAAGGATTTCCGGGGAGTGGGGAACCGAAATCCCGGAATCGAGAACGCCCTTGAGGGCGGCGTAGAGTCTGGACCCTTTAGTCGAAGTCTGGAGACCGAGGTCGAGAACGGCCTCCTTCACGCTATTCCTCGCCCTAATTCCGGCTAAAAGCCCGGTGAGGTAGGCCGCCGGAACGTTCCCGCAACCGTGCTTCCATCCGAACTTACCGAGTTCTTTGGAGAAGGCCGAAGCCACTACCACATCGCCCCTTTCATCGTAATCTATGAACTGGACTCTCATGTGCTCGAGGCTTTTCCTTACCACGAGCCTCGTCTTCCCGGACTTCAGCAGGGCTAGCCTCTTTCTGTAATCCGTCTTACCTTCCCTCCTTCTCCTGTGAGGAATTCTCATAAGCGCTCACCATCCCGTTCTGCTCGAGGAACATCAGAAGGTGTTTTTTACTCCTGAACATACCGCCCTTGACCATGCGGTAAACCCTTCTGTAATCCTTTCGCTCGAGTTTTCCCGAGTCCCTGAGCTTTTTGAGAAGCGACCTCTGAGCCCTGACTCTCAGGATCCAGGGGGTTTTCTTTCCGCTTCTGGCACCTCTGGAACCCTTTCTGGATCCGTGACCCCTTCTCCTGCCCTTTTTCTTTTTCTCGACCCGTTCGGCCGCGGCCTTTCCCGAGGAGTCCTTTGCCGGAAGCTTCTTTATCACACCTTCCTTCACGAGCTTTTTAACGTCGGCCCTGGTTATGGCGCCTTTCACCTTCTCGGCGCTGCCCGGATCTATCCAGACCCGGGTTACCCCGCATCCGAGGACTTCGGCGGCCAGCCTTTTCTGCATGCTCAGGTTCACGGCCATCACGTGAATTCCATCTCCTTCTCAACGCCGAGGGACACGACCCCGAACTCGTTGAAGATAGTGCTGCACGAAGGGCACCGGTACACCTCGGGTTTCTTCTTCCAGAGTTTTCCCGCGATTCCGCAGCTCGGACACCTGTTTTCTCCGACCATTAAAAACATCTACTCCGACCTCCCGGGATTCAGCACCTTTAATTTTAGTTCCTCCGCCTTTTTAACTATTTCCCTTCTTTTTTTCTCCCCGACCCCGGACGCTATTCTGACGCAGACCTTCTCTGGGTCCAGGCCCTCGAGGTCCTGGGGTCTGAAAACCCTGACTTCCCTGAGACCGCAGGGATGGAGCCCCCTCACGGCTTTCGGCGAGCCGTAACCGGGATTCGGTACGTGACCCTTCGCCTTCATGTACCTCCTGAGTTTGCTGTGCCTTCCCCGGGGTCTCCTCCACTTTTTTCCGAGTCTTTTCAGCCTGAACCAGTTCTGCCTGAGGAACTCCGGCTTCTTTCTTTTCAGAATCCTGCGTATTTTCATCAGATTCATCCTACCACCGAAGCCTTTCTGGTTATCCATATTCCGTCCTGGAACTTTCTCCTGTCCCTTCCGGTAAGCCTGGTGGACTGCTCTATTCTCGAGCAGGCGAGGCCGACCGCCTCCTTGTCTATGCCCGAGACCTTTATCTCGTCGCCCGAGACCTCGACTTTAACGCCTTCCGGTATCCTGGCCCTTCTGACGGTTTTTTCTCCGAGAAAGTTCTGGACTATCAGTTCGCTTCCCTCGAGTTTGACGGTCATGGGGAAGTGCGCGAAGACCACCTTCAGTTTAGCCTCAAATCCCTTGGTAACCCCGAGGATCATGTTTCTGATGTGGGCGGCGATGGTCCCGACCATAGCCTTTTTCTTCCTCCTCTCCGGACCCGAGACGACGACGGAATTTCCCTCCTTTCTCAGGTTTAGGTCCCTGAAGAGCGGTGAGGAGAAGTCCCTCTCGAGCGAGCCCAGGGGACCGCTTACCCTGACCTTCATTCCGGAGACCTCGACTTCCACACCTTCCGGTATCTCCAACCTTCTTTCCACGCGATCACCTCAGTAAACGTAAGCCAGAAGCTTTCCTCCGGTCTTCAGTTCCTTCGCCTTCTCGTGGCTCATCACGCCCCTGCTCGTGGTCACTATGAGGATCCCGAAATCCGCAGCCGGTAGGAACCTCCTCTCGTACTTCTCGTACCCGTCCTTTTTGACCGAAAATCTCGGGCGGATCGAATTGCAGTCATTGATTTTTCCAACGAGTTCGACCTCTATTTTTCCGCCCCTTCCGTCGTCAACGACCTCGAACTGACCGATGTACCCGTACTCCTGCATGACCTTCAGAACGCTGGCCACCAGGGAGGAGGCAGGAACCACCACACTTTTTTTCCCAACGGCCTCTGCGTTTTTTATCGCCGACAGGGCGTCCGAAAGAAGGTCGTGCCTCATAGAAACACCTCAGGTGAGTATTTTCACCCCGGACCCTCCGGTTTTTTCAACCAGTTCCCGGATACCGAGTACATCGCCGCCGGCTTTTTTTATCTTTTCCTCGGCCTTTTTGGAAAAGGAAACCGCCGAAACCTTCACTGGTTTAGAAAGGTTTCCGTAGCCCAGGACCTTTCCGGGAACCACGACCGTGTCGTTCTCCGAAGCGTACCGCTCTATTTTGACGAGGTTAACCTCGACCTTCCTCCGCCTCGGGCGGGAAATGAGTTCGGCCAGTCTGAGACAGAATCTATTTCCCTCGGCGTAACCCCGTCTGCGAAGATCCTCCACCAGTTCCCTGACCACCGGATTGGTCGGACCTGTAGGTCTCACGGAATCCACCCTTTCTTAATACAATTCGTGAATTTAAATATTTTCGGGTCTTGGTGCGGGGGGCGAGATTTGAATTCGCGAACCGGAGAGGTTTCTCGCGAAGGGACTAACCCACAGGATTTCCCAGTCATCCGATTTCCTCACTTAAAGCTTCCCTTAAGTCCTGCGCCTTTGACCTGGCTTGGCTACCCCCGCGCTTTCAGGCCGGCTCTGAACTCCTTCACCTTCTTCTCCAGCACGTCCAGGCTTTTGATCACGAGTTTATCCGGCTCGTAGACTCCGAAGGACTCCGCGGTGAACACAAAGGAATCTTCCTTCGGTTCCACCCTGAATCCGGCCTTCCTGCACTCACCGCAGAGGTCGCAGGAAATGTCCACCGAGACCTTTCCGCCGGCCTTTAAAGAATTTTTCGGGCACACGTTTAAAAACCTTTCAGGTTTTTCGGGCGCCTCTTTCAGGACCGGGAGGTTTCTGTAGTACGCGAGACCGACCTGCCACTTAGCGTGCTGCCTCGCGGTCCCGAGAACCGCAACGGCCTCGAGTTTCAGCCTTCCGCCTTCCGGGAGCTCGGCTATCGGAATGTCCGGATACGCCGGCTTCACCTCGTCGTTCGAGATCTTTATGTCCGAAGCCTTTACAACGCAGGGTCCCGTTCTGTCGATGACCATGAAGACTTCGCAAAGGGAGCAACCCTTACCCTTGCAGGAGCACTCTTCCCTGAAGTTCATTTCCTCCGGGAATCTGAAAGGAACGAGTCCCAGGCGGTGGGCCAGAACCTCGTTGAAGAGCGGGGTGTCGTTGGCAAAGATCGTAACCTTTTCCACGGCGAGCGCCGGAACCTCGAACACGCACCTTCTCAGAGAGTTAACGAACTGTGGTTTTACTCCTGAAACCGAGAACACGATTTCCTCAGGAGTTCTGGAAATTAGCTCGACCTTCATTCACACCCTCCTCCCCCTTCTTCCGCCTTTTTTCCTGCACCCGTCGTGCGGAATCGGGGTAACATCCTCTATCTTTCCTATTCTCAGTCCCGCCCTCGCCAGCGCCCTTATCGCCGGCTGCGCGCCCGGTCCGGGATTTTTGGCCTTTATTCCGCCGGGTGCTCTGACCTTTATGTGGACCCCTGTTATTCCCTTTTCTATAGCCTCTTCGGCCGCCCTTCTCGCAGCCAGCATCGCCGGAAACGGCTCGCCCTTCTCCCTGTCCTTTTTCGTCATCATCCCTCCGGAGTACCTGGCTATGGTTTCGGCTCCTGTGATGTCGGTTATGTGAACTATGGTGTTGTTGGATGAGCTGAAAATGTGGGCTATTCCCCATCTCTGCTTACCTTTCACTTAGCCTCGCCTCCGAAGACCTTTTCCTTGTCAAGCCTGAGTCTGAGTTTTGATTCTGCGCCGGCCGGGACCAGCATGCCCGGCCAGACGACCCTCCTTCCGTCGAGTTCCACGTGACCGTGGACTATGAACTGCCTGGCCTGTTTGGGGGTGCGCGCGAGACCCAGACGGTAAACGAGGGTCTGGAGCCTTCTTTCAAGTATGTTCTCCACGGTGAGACCGAGAACGTCTTCAAGGGTCGGATTGTCCTCAAGGAGACCCATTTTAACGACCTTGTCGAGGAGCTCCCTTTCTTTTTCCGGGTCCTTTCTGGCGAGAATGTCCCTGGCCCTTCTCCTGAGATTTCTGAGAATGGCTTCGGCCCTCCAGATTTCCCTCTTTCGGCGAAGACCGTACCTGGAAAGGAGTTCCCTTTCCCTCTCTATCCTTATTTTATCGTAGGGTTTTTTCGGCTTCTCGTACTTTTTTCTGTGCTTCTTCATGGCATCACTTCTTCTTTCTCGAGACCCCTACGGTTCTTCCTTTCCTGAAGCTGCTCCTCGTTCTCTGCCCCCTCACGGGCAGTCCGAGTTCGTGCCTTATACCGCGGTAGCACCTGATCTTTTTGAGGAAGTCTATGTCAGACTTTCTCGTCAGTACCAGGTCGGACTCCGAGAGGTGCCTGTCCTCTCCGGTTTTCGGGTCCCTTCTCCGGTTAAGCATGTGGGACGGGATTCCGTACTTTGCCGGGTTTTTTATCGCGTCCTCGAGCTTTTCCAGTTCCCCGTCACTGAGTGTTCCGATCTTTCTCGAGGGATCCAGACCCACCGCTCTCGGGATCGCGAGGGAAAGGGCGTGACCCACACCTTTGACTCTTAAAAGGGCTACGGAAATCTTTTTCTGCCCCTCGACCGTAGTTTCCAGGATTCTCACAAGGCCCTTAACTTCCATGAAACCACGTCAATATTTTACACGGCATATTTATAAATTTTTAACCGCCAGAGAAAACGATCACCTCATCCGGATCCAGCGCCCTGTCGAAGATCATGACGTCGTCAACCCAGGCTCCTATTCTGTCGTACTGGCTGTTCGAATCACCTATTTTGAATCCGTTCCAGGTGTTCACCAGATTCCCTGAAGCCGGAACTGACCTGAAAGCCGAAAAACCGTCCGAAAGGATCCAGGCGTTCAGAGCGGTTCCGTTGTAGTTCAAAAGGAAAAGAACCCACCTGTCGAACGGGTACCCGGAAAAACTCGTGTAATAGTCCCCGGCATCCGTTCTGATACGGAAGATGCTGAAGCTCGTGTCGTCGCTCCGCTTTTCTGCGGTCACAGAGGCCAAGGTGTTAAAACCGGAACCTGCAAGGAAAAGGAAATCGTATCCGGTCGTCAGGTTCTTTACTTTGGCGTAAACCGCGAGGGTAACCGAATTCGTGGCCTTCAGTCTGTTGTAGACCTCGGTGAAGTCGTCGAAATCTACCCTGTCGTCAACACCGAAGAACCCGATGCTTCTCCCGGATCTTCCCTCGGAGTTAACGATGTGGGTTGAGACATCGACCCCGAATCTCACGTTCTCCGTGTCGTTCGTGCCGAAAACCCCGCCGTTAACCGTGTCCGTGGTACCCACGAAGATTCTCTTGACGATTTTTCCGGTCGAATCCATGATGTAGATGTTTCGCAGCCACACCCTTTCCGTTCCGGAATCCTGCGGAAGGCCGGACATCGCGTCGAGGACGGTTTTTCCTGCATAATTGTCGAGGGGTATGTATCTTTTATACCACTTTCCCCTGGCATAGTTCTCAAGGTTATTGGTGACCTGCGGGTAGGCTCCGATACCGTTCTGGTCGAAAGGCTGGTTCACATAGAACCTGGTGGTCCTGTCGTCGAACCAGAAGTCAACCCCGCCGTAAAAGCTGTCGCTGTTCGGATCTATGTAGATTTCGTAAACGAGCTTGTCCCCGGGCTGAACCAGGTAATTTATATTCCTTTTTATGTACCTGAAGTCGAAAGAATTCGTCGTCGGGTCGAACGCGGTTCCCTCGTGGTAAACTGTGTGCATCTTTATCTTTCCGTCCGGCCCTCTCTCCGCGACCAGATCGTCTCCGGAGAAGGCGTCCATAGTGTAAACCGCGACTGCGGAGGGGTTGGGGGCGAGCTCAACGCTTCTCTGGACCGAGAGCTGACCGA
This sequence comes from Candidatus Aenigmatarchaeota archaeon, assembly GCA_015521825.1. Lineage (GTDB taxonomy): Archaea > Aenigmatarchaeota > Aenigmatarchaeia > Aenigmatarchaeales > JAADFI01 > WANL01. The sequence continues at coordinate 83 of WANL01000026.1, read as the reverse complement.
GGGTTACCTTGAGGGTGTGGGAGCCGAGGGAGTACTTCCAGAGGCCGTAGACTTTAACGGCTCCGGTTTTTCCGGGATCTATG
>WANL01000025.1 GCA_015521825.1 Candidatus Aenigmatarchaeota archaeon | reverse complement strand
TCGCCGGAAGTTTTTGTACCGGTGTAGCAGCACTTCATGGCCGTGTGTTCGCACCTTACGGTTTTTTTCACCCCTGCGTAGGAGCAGGTTCCCGTAACGGTTCCGTCGGCCTCCATCTTGAAGTTGCAGCCATCGATATCCGGCAGGTAGCCGCTAAGGTTCAACCCGGCCCTGTTCTTCAGGACCGAACCGTAGTCCTCTACTTTGTTCGCGCCCGTGATTCCCGGAACCGAAGAGTGCTTCCCTTTCAGAAAGTCGCTGCATCCCAGGAAGTTGAAAAGCTCCTCGAGCCCGTTCGACTTCCTTTCCACGGCCGCGAGCGCGATCATTTCGCACTCCTTGGCTCCGTAAATCCCGTCCAGTTCCGCTGCGGCGTCCATAGCGGCCGCGAGCGCGGCTACCGAGGCCGATGCTTCGGCTTCTTCCTGAACCGAGGAAAAGATTCCGGAACCGAATATGTCCTTCAGGTTCGAAAATCCCTGGTTGTAAAAGTAGTAGCCCCCGAAGAGTACCAGGGCGAAGAGCACGACGTAGATCATCAGATTCATCGGGAGTTCGAGACCTTTCATCAACCGCACCTTTCGGCCAGGCCGAGCGCCTTTCCGATTGCGTTGTCGTAAAGTAATTTGCAAATCGCATTACTTATATCTTTCGCAAAGCCGTGCGTTCCGGAAAAGAAAAAGAAGTATATCAGGAGGCCCAGGGCGAGAACTATCACTCCTACCAGGACCATGAACACGACCTCGCTCATCCCTTTCAAAACAACCCCCTCCCTATTTCCGAGATCACGTCCGAGATCGAAACCCTCTGAACCATGGGAAGAAACACGGAAAAAACGGCAACCAGGACCAGCAGCACCACAACGAAGATTATCACCTTTTGCGTGAAGCTCAGGGTTTCCCATATCATTCCACGGTCACCTTAATCTGCCCGGTCCCGAAGACCGCGAACAGTATCAAAAGCACCATGATCGAAACCACTATGTAAAACAGCCAGTTCGGAAACTCCATTCACCCCACCGCGAAAAAGCTTTTTATCGGTTCGCTGAAGACCGTGAAGGACGTGAACCAGCTCACAACATATATTACCGAGGCGAAAATTAAAATTTTCGCAAGGGTGTCCCTCAGGCCGATGGAGTCCTCACCGTACTCCAGGCGGTTGAGAAAGAAGCCCAGGAGTATGACGGTTTCGAGGAGGTAGATTCCGACCACCAGCTGGAATATCTGGGGCGGGACCGGGGGTCCTCCGCAGCCGGCCGCACCGCACTGGCCCCAGGCGAAAATGAGCATCTCCCTGACCCCCATGGCTTCGCTTTCGGAGTAAATGTCGGAGAGCTGGGCCGTCAGCGAGGTTATTATCTGAATTATTATCAGGGCCATGGTCACCACGATCCCGGAAATCACCGGAGCGAGTATCATCGCTATGAATCTGAGGGAGGTGGTGGTTTCGCTGAGAATTTCGCGGATATCCTCCTTGACCGCGTGAATGCTTTTCAGGTACCTCGAGATGGTCAGCATGGTCATGGACGCTATTTTCACACCCTTTTTCGACGCCTCGGTCACGGTTTCCATTACCGAGCGCACCAACCTGGACGGATAGTTCCAAACGGCCCCGTACTTTTTGTCGAAGAGAGCCTGGTGGAACGTCATTCCCAGCTTTTTCATGTTCAGGCTCGCCTGGAGGAAGAGGTCCGAGATTTTAAGGTGCCTAAGGGACTCCCAGGCCCTGTCCACGGCGACCTCTATCGGGGTCCCGCCCGCTATGTAGTTTCCCAGCTGAAACAGGGCGTCGGCGAATTCCCTCTCTATCCTTTCCACGTCCTTCCGGATCTTCATCTTCTGGAACGAATCAAGGAGGCAGTAGGTCGCTATTCCGGCCGCGATTCCGAGAACCACGAGCACCGAGAAGGAAACCGCGGTGCCGGGGTCCGGGGAGCCGAACCCGGTGAACCCGGCCAGAATCATCGGGGCTGCCGCCAGGGCCGCGAACGGCGCCACCGGGAGATTTTTACCGCCCAGACGGAACCTACCCAGCGGCGGAACGCCCCTCGCGAGGGAGATATCCGGTTGGGAAAAGGTGGCCGGTTTCGTCCTCAGTACGTGGCTCATGTAGTAAAAAAGGAAAAGCGGCAGGATCACGTCGTACCCGAGGAAGATGAAAACCGGTTTCACGGTTTCGCTCATGAAAATAACTATTATCGGGAACATGACCATTCCTATCAGCGGCAGGAGGACTCCCATGGCGTGAATGAGGAGAACCGGCAACCTGAGGTTCTGGGCGTAGTGTTTCATCCTTTCCCTGGTACCGTTCAGAATCACGGACACGGCCTCGTCGAGCATCATGTGCCTCCGCTCCTCGCTTTCCGAGGTGGAGTTTCTCAGAATGTGGAGCGCCTCGGAAAATTCCTCGTTCCTGTCCTTCCACCTCGTTAAGTACGCCGCCAGGGCGGTATCCACTGAGTCGTAAACCCCGACCTCGACGTCCCATATCAGCTTTTTCAGATCCCAGGATAGCGGTGGGGGCAGGTTCTCCGCTGCGAACTTCACCGCCCCCTCCAGCTGGGGCGAGCTCCTCATGTATATTACCATGTAAAGGACCGCGAGCACCATGTCGGACGCCATTTTCATCCTCACGGTTTTTGAAAGAACCGACGGATAGGAGGCGACGGCGTACCCGGCCAGGAGCGAGCCGGCAACGGACAGGAGAAGCAGCGGGAGTGAGAAAACCCCGGTGAAGAAAAGGAAGAAGGAAACCGTGAGGAAAAAGGCCATGACGGCGACGGAAAACGAGTAAACACCCCTGGGCGTAACGTTGAGGTAGGCCGTTTCTATCTCGGATTCCAGTTTCGACCTTGTTTTCGGATCCGGTTCGATTCCCAATCTTTCGAAAAAAGAGCAGAGTTTTTCGAAAACGGTCTCCGGCTTCTTTTTTATTTCCTTAAGGAACTGTTTGTAGTCCGAGGTGTAGGGTTGGAAACCCGGTTTGGCTTCCTTCGGCCCGACCTCCAGCTCAAGGCCCGGCGAGACCTCGGAGAGAACCTCGAGGATCTCCTCCTTCCTCTTTTTTTCCAGGGTTTTTTCGTAATCCCTTTTCCTCACGGTCTAAATTTACAGTTCGGAATTATTAAAGGTTAGCTGGTTCCCCCGGACCTGGAAACGTAGGGAGTAAACCACTTTCGATGTAGTCAGTGACGTTGGCCTGACTCGGACCTGTAAACGTAGTAGAATATCAGGAAGACGAAGAGGAGGCCGAGGAGAAGGGAGAGGTTTTCTCCGGAACCGATGAACGGAAGTTCCATCCGGAGCGTTTCTATCCGGGAGAAACCCACGGCCGCGAGCGCCAGGAGAACGAATGCCGCGGTGTACGCCTTGGTTTCGTAATCACTACCGGCTTTCCTGAGGCCGAAGACCTCGATGATGAAGATCAGGAGGAACATTCCGATGAAGAACCATGTGAGACCCGGGAGGTAGGAAAGCAGGAGCGAGGTGAACGGCGGGTAGGTGGACGCGAAGAACGCTATTGAAAGGGAGATTATCATGTCAACCGCCGGGTTCTTGAATATCCCGGATACTCTCAGAACCCCGAAGACCGTGGCGAGGACGAAGAGGAAGGCAACCAGGAACTGGGGATCCCCCAACTGGTAGGGTTCGAACATTTTCCCACCCATTTATTATTCGGTTTCGGAAAATATATACTTAATGAACCTTTCGACTTCCCGGGCTACCTCTTCCGGGGTCTTTCTCGTGGTGTCTATTTCGATGACCCTGTCGTGCATTTCCCTTACTTCCCAGGCAATCAGACCTATTATCTCGCACTCGACGTTTTCCCTGATTTTTTCCGGGTTCCACCCCCTTTTCTCCAACCGTTTTTTCAGCACTTCCGGGTCGCACCGCAGGACCGCCACGCCCCTGATTCCCCTGAGGTAGTGGGACAGGTGGCACTCCGCGATGTCGAACCTGAGTCCGAGTTCCTCGATCCTGTCCGAGATTTTTTCCGGATCGACTATCAGGCAGTTTCTTTTTTCGTCAACCCCTTCCCAGAGCCCCTGCTCCCTTACGAATTCCTGGATTTTCAGCACAGAATATCCCTTTTTCTCCAGGATCGAGGCGGTCTCGGTTTTTCCCGTTCCCGGCGTTCCGGTTAGCGCGATCACACCATCACCCGATCGGCTCGCCGTAAAGGGTCTTTTTCCCGAAACCCACAACCCTCAGCGATTTGAAGCTTCCCGGTTCGAGAGGGGTCTTCACCCTTATCCCGCGGTACCAGGGATTTCTGGCGTAGTTCCTTTCGACCGCCAGGCACTTCCCGGACCAGCCGACCCAGAGGGAATTTCTCCTTTCCGAGATTTTCAGCGCGAGGTCCGATGCGCGCTCGCTCCTCCGCTTTTTCACCCCGGAGTCCAGGTCCTTCAGTTCGGAAGCCGCTGTCCCGGGTCTCGGGGCGAATCTCGAGACGTTCACCCAGTCCGGTTCGGTTTTTCTCACGAGCTCCAGGGTGGCTTCGAAATCCCTTTCGGTTTCTCCGGGAAATCCGACTATCACATCGGTCCAGACCGTGAACCTCGGATCTTCGGACCGGAGTCCGGAAACGACCTCCTCGAATTCCCGAACGCCGTGCTTTCTGTTCATTTTTTCGAGCACGCTTCCGGAGCCGGACTGGACCGGCACGTGAAGAAACCTGTAAAACTTCCCGGTTTTCATCAGTTCGATCAACGGTTCGAGAATCCGGAGGGCGCCGCCCGGATTCATCATTCCGAGTCTGACGAAGAATCTTCCGGGAATTCCGGAGATCTCCCGCAAAAGCTCTATAAGGCTCTCGCCGGTGTCCGCGCCGTAGTCCGCGAGGTCCTGGGCGGTTAGGAAGATCTCCCGGCACCCGGAAGCCACCGAAGCCCTCACCTCTTTTAGAATCGAGTCCTTCGGGTAGGAAACCAGTTCCCCCTTCGCCAGCCTGGTGGCGCAGTAGGAGCACGCCCCGGTGCAGCCCTCCGCGATCTTGATTATGGCCCTGAACGGATTTTCCCGGATTCTCGGGAGGCAGACCTTTTCCTCCCTGGTTTTTCCCAGGAGTTCCACTCGCCTTCCGGAGAGGACCTCGGAAACTGCTTCGGCTATTCTCTTTATCCGGTGGGTTCCGACCAGGCTCGCTCCGAGTTCCCAGAGTTTTTCCGGCACGACTTCCGGGGCGCAGCCCGCTACTATCACCCTCTTACCCGACCTCACCAGACCTGAAACCCTGGAGAACAGAAACTGCTCGGTTCTGTGCTTAACAAAACAGCTGTTTACTATCACAACGTCCGCGGCCTCAGGGTTCCGGACGATCTCGAATCCCGACCTTTCCAGGAGACCCGCCATTATCTCGGAGTCCGCTCGATTTGAAGCGCAGCCGTACGTCTCTATGCACACCTTCATAACCAGATTTTCGCACACAGGTTTAAAAACTTTGTTCGTTTATTGTCTTACACGAATTCGACAATTTTAAATACTTTCCAGAGTTAAGAAAAATCGGGGGTGGCGAAAATGAGAAGGCGAAGAGTGTGTAAAAAACTCGGGAAGTTTTTGGATCGACACAGGGACTGTCTGTCCGCGATGCTGGCGTGCGGGGCCACTCTGGCCTACCAGCCGGACGGAAATCCGCTGGAATTCGCTAAAATCTACGCCCCGCTGTTCGTGGTAATGAAAAGCACCCTGGGTCTCCTGAGCATGGGACTCGAGAGCAACTACGCTTCGAGAATCGAGGGCGGAGTCTACAGGATAAGGGACCTGGCGGACAGGTTTTACAGGCTTTACCACGACCGGTGCTCTAAAACGAATTCGCTGATGTGCAGATTCATCTTTCCGAAGGCCGGATAGCCATCTTTTCTATTTTTTTCGCGATTTCCTTTGGTTTTCTCACGCCGGAGAGGATTATTCTGCTGTCCTTTCCCGCCCTGGAGTCTATGACAACGGATCCCACACCGAGGAGAAGGTCCGTGGAACCCTGGATAACGGAAACGTTGGAAACGCTGTCGAGGAAAACGCTCTGCCTCTTTCTCGTGAAAATCCCGGTCTCGACCGTGATTTTTTCCGGGGTTATCCTGTACCTGTTGGTTCTCAGGAAGATTTCCGAAGAAAGGATCAGTGCCGCCGAGAACACGAGGACCGCGACCCCTACGAACCACGGGACCCCGAGCATCCGGTCGGCGAAGAAATAAAGTGCCAGGAGGGCGAAAGCGATGGCGTAATCCTTGAGGCACGTCAGCCTGCTGGGCCTGAAGTTCACGATATTACCACCACCTTTCCCAGGGACTTAGGAGGTAGCGGTGCCCGGAACTTTACCTTCACCGCTCCGGAAGAACCGTGGAGGCCGGTAACCTTTCCGACGTAAACCCTCCCCTTTTCGTCCTTCCACTCGGCCTTTCTTCCTATCAGCTTTCTGGCGCCCCTTTTGTCGAGGCCCGGGACCTTAACAACGACCTCCTTGGTGTAGGCTAACCTGTAATTCACGATTATTCCTTCCATGAAACAAAATTTGGAGAACCTCGGATTTAAAGGTTATTTGCCGGATTCCAGGACTTTTTTGACCTCAAGGAGGAACCTCCGGGTGAAGTCCGACACCACCGAAAGCTCGCGATCGCTTATCTTGTCGAATTCCTTTGCGTCCGAAAGGGCCTTGAGTTCGAATATCCTGTCGAGGAGCCCGGTGTAGGAGGCCGGGATCAGCTTTCCGGCCACGTGCTTTTTGTAGAGTTCCCGGATGTCGCCTTCGAGTTTCACACCTGAGGTCTTGAGAAGGGCGGCGGCGCCTTTAACCGCGGCTTCGTAGTTCCTCTCGATCTCGGTTTTCTTTCTGTGGGCGTCGAGTTTTTTCAGCAGGGACCCCAGAGCCTTCACGTACTCCGAGGCTTTTTCTATCCATTCGTCAACTTCCTTTCCGCTGATTCTTTTGACTTCCTTGTGCTCGACCCTTTTCCTCAGGTCCGTTATGTCTTCCAGCATCTTGGCGTACTTTTCGTCCAGGAGACCCTTCGAAACCACGTGGGCTCTGAGCTCGTTGGCGGCGAGCGGTGGCGGTGGCGGCGGGACCCCGAGAAACATGAGGATCGCCTGAGCCAGGTTCAGGAAAACGTAGTAGAGGTCTTCCACCACCATGTAAATCTTTACGTTTTCCACCCGGGTAAGCCTTTCCTTGACCCCCTCGGACCAGTACCTTGCGGCTTCCGGTGTCGCCGGGAACTTGCCCATTTCCAGCAGCTTCCGGGTCGGAATGAAAAACCCGGTGTCGTAGATCGCGATCCCTTCGCGAACGATGTTGAAGAAAAGCGGGTGGCAGTTTCTCAGACCGTCTATGAACTCGGTAAGCGCTATTATCGGCTGGGGTGAGATTCTCGGGTCGCTCTCCTTGGCGAGCTTGTAAATGTCCGCGTCTATCTTGCTTCTTATTTTCTGAAAGTCCTTTATGCTTGCTTTGGTGTCGTCGAAAATTAGGTATATGTCTATGTCCGATTTTCCGGAAAAGGTTCCCCTGGAAAGCGAGCCGAAAATTATTATGGCCTTTATGTAGTCACCGAATTTTTTCAGCACCTTTTTCTTGAACTTTTCCGCCGAACTCAGCCTGCTTTCCAGCGAGATTTTTTTTATCTTTTTCGCCAGCTTTTTAGACACCCGAACACCCATTATATTTCCGGGTCCCGGTTTTTAAATCTTTTTGGGAACTCCGCGTCCAAAATTTTCGATATTTCCGCGGCCTTTTTCGGTCCTATTCCCTCGACCTTCCTGAGATCTTTTTCCGGGGCCGAGAAAACGGCCCTCGGGGTCCGGAACCTACGGAGAAGTCTCGAGGCCAGGACGGAGTTGACACCGGGAAGCCCGGAAATCAGAAAGAGCTGGGACTCGGCGAGGTCCTTCGGCTTTTCCGGTCTCAGGTTAGGTTTCTTCGGTTCCCTCAGCCATTCCCTCCTCGCAACCGATCGGATCAGCATCGCGGTTTCCCTCGGCGAGGACGAGCGGAAGACCGGGACCGAGAAGTCGATGAGGACCGAGGCCAGGGCTCCGAACATCTGCGGGCTTTTCATCCTTTCCGAGAACACCGGACCCTCGAGGACGAGTATCGGGCGCTCGTAGTTCTTTTTCATGAAGGAAAGTTGCGAGAATAGCCTGCCGTCTATCACGCTTGAGACGAAGTCCTCTGTTTTCTTCCTTTCCACGCAGACCCGCCCGGAGCACACGTAATCCCCGCAAGTCAGGGCCGTGCGCTCGACCTCGCAACCGAGGTTTTTCAGCTCGAGAATAACTGAGGAGTCCTCCCTAACGTCGGCGTAGATTATCAACCGGGACCACCTCGACCTTCCCCCGGTAAACGGCCTCTGCGACGGCCCGGGCCAGGTCGGCCGGTGCGCCCTTTCTGACCCTTATGCGGACGAACTCGCCTTCCGGGGAGTAAACCTTTCCGACCGTTACCAGGTTCGGGCCAAGAATTTCCTCCAGGAGTCTTCTCGGATCCTCCGAGGTTTCGAAAACCCGGACCGGCTTCCCGAATTTTTTCGTCAGGAGCCTTACCACGGATCCGCCCCTGCCCACGAACTTGGAACCCGAACCTTCGGCGGCGATTATCAGGATTTCCTCCGGGGTTTCGACCGCGGTCTCCAGTTTCGCGTTCTTCAGACTCCTCACCTTTTCCTCGAGAGACGAGAGAAACCGGACTATCCTCACCTCGGATTCGGTGAGTTCTCCTTTTTCCAGCTTCTTCGAGCACGCCTCGCACAGAATTTCCGACTTCGCGCAAACCCCGCAAAGCTTAGAAATCATGGTCTCTAATTTCGGCGCTTTATATATAAATTTTAACTCAATATCTTTCGTGGTGTGCGTCGGGCTGATAGGGAAGCCGTCCTCCGGGAAGTCCACATTTTTCAGAGCCCTGACTTCGGTTGAAACCAGGATCGCGCCCTACCCGTTTTCCACCGTGGAGGTCAGGGTGGCCGAGGGCTTCGCTACCGTGCCGTGTCCGTGCAGGAGGTTCGGTATGGAGTGTGGCTCCTGCTTCGACGGTGTGAGACCGGTCCGGGTGAAGGTTGCGGACCTTCCGGGTCTCGTTCCCGGGGCCCACGCCGGCAGGGGACTGGGCAACAGGTTCCTTTCCGAGGTTTCCCGCGCCAGGGTCCTGATTCACGTGCTGGACTCCTCGGGTACGACCGATTGCGAGGGGAATCCGGGAGCAGGCGATCCGCTGAAGGATGCGGAGTTCGTTGAGGAGGAGCTGGACAGGTGGTTCGAAGCGAATCTCGGAAAAACGTCCCTGGGTCTGCCGGAAGGTACGGTTCCGGAACCCGGAGAATCCGTGAGGGATTTTCGCCGGAGGGTTAAGCCCGTGGTTCTGACCGCCAACAAGGCCGACCTTCCGGAGTCCCGAAAGTTCGTTAAAAAGCTCGGGGAACTGGGAGCGGTTCCGTGCTCGGCTCTTTTCGAACTCGTGCTGAGAAAGGCCGCGGCTTCAGGGATCGTTAGGTACGTTCCGGGCAACGGCTTCGAGCTGACCGGCCGGGTCAATGCGCGGCAGTTGGAGGTTCTCGAAAAGGTTAAAAACTTCATCGAGACCCACGGGTCCACCGGAGTTCAGGAATGTCTGAACAGGGCGGTTTTCGAAAAGCTGGGATACATAGCGGTCTTTCCGGTGGAAAACGAGAAAACCCTAACGGATTCGTCCGGAAGGGTCCTTCCGGATGTCTACCTCCTTCCGCCGGGCTCGACCGCGAGAGATCTTGCTTTCAGAATTCACACCGATCTGGGGAAAAGGTTCGTGAGGGCGATCAGCGCCATCGACGGAACCCCGTTCAGAAGCGAGGACCCTCTCAGGCACCTGGACGTTCTAACCATCAGGAAGGGTCAGTAGAGTCCGACGTTCACTCCCGGAAGTACGGTCTCCCACAGCCCGGAATCTTCGTAGATGAACCAGATCCTGTGACTGGATTTTATTCTCGTTCCGGCCGGGATGTCCTCGTACCTCAGCACGTACGGTCCGATTCCTTTCATGACGTCCTTTACCGAGGTCCCGTTTGGGAAGGTTATTTCGACCTCTGCCCTGAACGGGGAAGCCATCGCGATGAATCTCCCGCTTGCTGTGGAAATGGTTGTCCTCGGGAGGTAAAATCCGGAGGACATGGCCTCGACCGGAAGGAGAACGGTCTGCTCGCCTCCGTCAGCGTCCGCGGTGGAGAAAACGCATACGGTGTCGTTCGCCGAGAACTCGAACGCGGGACCGGTGTACTGGCCTCCACCACCGGGAATGTTCTCCGTTTCCAGCCTGTTCAGGGTATAGGTCACGGTTCCCGGAACGCTGGAGTTCCTGATCCTGACTTCGGTATTGTCGTGGACCGCAATTACCTGGCAGCTACCGGAGCAGATGCCGTAAACGGTTCTGGAGCACGGGTAAAGCGGGACCATGTCCCACACGGTTGGAGTTTTTCCCCACTTGTACGCCAGAACGCTCTCGTTGGACTCGATCAGGACCGGCACCCACCTGGTGTTCGCTCCGAAGGTGTCCGAGTATGTTACGAACGAAGAGGCCGGTATTTTCAGGGTGAAGGAATGGGTTTGGTTGGAGATCACGACCTCCGCGTCCTTGAAGGCGTAGAACGCGAAGGTGTAGTTCACACCTCTCAACCCTCTTAACATAGCCGCGAAGGTCTTGCCCTTCCAGCTCTCCGGAACCGGGATCCCTGGTTCGGGGCGGTTGTAAATCGAGCCGGAGACGAAGACCGGTCCCGAGGATTTCAGAACCTTTCCTAAAGAAGTGTTGAACGTTACGATTTCGCCCTCATCGATGGTTATCGGCTCCCCTGCGTACAGCACGGTTCCGTTTTCAAAGGCCGTGGCGTTCAATTCCCCGGCCTCGAAGAGAACGTACTTGTTGAGGAAGGCGTCCGACTTCCTATCCAGTCTGAGCTCAACGCTTCTCTGGACCGAGAGCTGACCGAGGGTTACCTTGAGGGTGTGGGAGCCGAGGGAGTACTTCCAGAGGCCGTAGACTTTAACGGCTCCGGTTTTTCCGGGATCTATGTCCGAAGGGAGGGAATGGGGAATCTGCTCACCG
>WANL01000024.1 GCA_015521825.1 Candidatus Aenigmatarchaeota archaeon | reverse complement strand
TCCGGTAGATTTCAACGCGGAGAACGGCTTCGATTGGGGATGTCCGAAGGCTTTCCGGATCGCCGTTCACCCTTTCACATTCCGGGATCCGGTTCCAGTCAGACCAGTACCCCATACATTTAATATCAACTGCTTTATTAATAAACGGTTCACCGGATCCGGCACTACCAGGTAACCAGCAAAAACTACGATCGTGATAAGGCGGATCCGATAAGAAGGTTATACGGAATCCGCGTTTCTGCATAAAACAGAATAGGAAATAGAGAACAACGGGTCCTTGAAAGAAGTATCCGGTAATCACCGTATTTGACCGGAATTTAAACGGACGGCCCGAAAAGTATTTAAAGGAGTCGGAATTATAGTATTTAATACCCCGGCGGCGTTGGGTCCTGAAAAATGATGAGACCCCTTCCGACCGGGGAAACAGAGATGAGGAGAGGATTTTTCATCCTTATCCGATGTGGGCACCGAGGCTGTGGATAATTTCAGTGTGCTCTCCCGACAATTCCGGTTGATCCTGCCGGAGGTCACCGCTATCGGGGTCCGACTAAGCCATGCGAGGCGAAGGTGCTTCTCCGGAAGCGCCTGCCGAACTGCTCAGTAACACGTAGTCAACCTACCCTCGGGTGGGGGATAACCCCGGGAAACTGGGACTAATCCCCCATAGCCGTTGGGTACTGGAATGTCCCAACGGTGAAAGGCTTCGGCCGCCCGAGGATGGGACTGCGGCGGATTAGGTTGTTGTCAGGGTAACGACCTGACAAGCCGATAATCCGTACGGGCCATGAGAGTGGGAGCCCGGAGATGCCCTCTGAGACATGAGGGCAGGTCCTACGGGACGCAGCAGGCGCGAAACCTCCCCAATGCCTGGAATCGGAAGGCTGAAGCCTTCCGCCAGACGGGTGAGGGGGGGACCCCGAGTGGCCATGCTCTGCATGGCCTTTTGCCCTGTGTAAACAGCAGGGCGAATAAGCGGTGGGCAAGACGGGTGCCAGCCGCCGCGGTAATACCCGCGCCGCGAGTGGTGACCGCGTTTATTGGGCCTAGAGCGTCCGTAGCCGGGTGGGCAAGTTCCCCGTGAAATCGGCTAGTAGACTAGCCGGCGTGCGGGGAAGACTGCCCGCCTTGGGACCGGGAGAGGCCGGAGGTATTCCCCGGGTAGGGGTAAAATCCTTTAATCCGGGGAGGACCACCTGTGGCGAAGGCGTCCGGCTGGAACGGGTCCGACGGTGAGGGACGAAAGCCAGGGGAGCGAACGGGATTAGATACCCCGGTAGTCCTGGCCGTAAACGATGCCCGCTTGGTGTTGGACATCCCTCGGGATGTCCAGTGCCGGAGCGAAGGTGTTAAGCGGGCCGCCTGGGGAGTACGGCCGCAAGGCTGAAACTTAAGGGAATTGGCGGGGGAGCACACAAGGGGTGGAGGCTGCGGTTCAATTGGATTCAACGCCGGAAACCTTACCAGGGGAGACAGCAGGATGAAGGTCAGGCTGAAGACCTTACCAGACAAGCTGAGAGGTGTTGCATGGCCATCGTCAGCTCGTACCGTGAGGCGTGCCGTTAAGTCGGTTAACGAGCGAGACCCACGCCGCCAGTTGCTACCCGGTTTCTTCGGGAACCGGGGCACTCTGGCGGGACCGCTGGCGAAAAGCCAGAGGAAGGTGTGGGCGACGGTAGGTCAGTATGGCCCGAATCCCCTGGGCTACACGCGGCCTACAATGGACGGGACAATGGGATGCGACCCCGAAAGGGGAAGCCAATCCCCAAACCCGTCCCCAGTTCGGATCGAGGGCTGCAACTCGCCCTCGTGAAGCCGAAATCCCTAGTAGGCGAACGTCACTATCGTTCGCCGAATACGTCCCTGCTCCTTGCACACACCGCCTGTCACACCAACCGAGTGGATTCCTGATGAGGGTCCGGACACATCCGCTTCGGCGTGGTGTGTGCCGGATTCGAATCAGGGGTCCGCGAGGGGGGTGAAGTCATAACAAGGTAGCCGTACCGGAAGGTGCGGCTGGATCACCTCCTTATCCATAAAAGCCTCGGTGCCCGCTATTTCCGATTTCTCGAATCGCGGAAAAATTTTTAAGAAAAAACGTCAAATGATATTCGGGGCCCGTGGTGTAGCGGAAACACGCTTCCTTGGCATGGAAGAGAGCCTGGGTTCGAACATCCGGAATTCCCAGCGGGTCCACCAAAAAGTTTTTTCTGCGGCAGAGGTCGTGATGTTTTAACTTTTTGATGTGTACCGTCTCAGAAGCTGTGGATAGAGGACTTCTGTTTTCGATGAATCCGTGAAAAAGCGTTTCACAGAAGGCTTTCCGGTTCCCGCTCAGGGAAGGATACGAACTAAGAATATACAAAGGCTTTTTAACGGTGAGAAAGGTCAATACCGAGACGCGGATCCTCGACAGGTTCCTTTCTTCGGCCGAACTGATGGAGGATAAAATCGCGCGTCCATCGGCTTTCCGGAATACCTCGAAGTTCTGAAGGAAACCGGGAACCGATAGGGAAAAGACCGGATGTGGTTTCCCTCGCGCAGTCGACCAAAAAGTATTAATTTTCCGGTGAAATAAGTTTTAACCATGGATTTTCCGAAGAGGTACGATCCAAAAGAGGTCGAGGAAAGGCTGATAAAGTTCTGGGAAGAAAACTCATTCTTCCGCTTCGACCCGGTTTCCGAAAAACCAGCATTCGTGATAGACACCCCGCCGCCGTTCACCTCCGGAGTTCCCCATATGGGTCACGTGCTGTGGTGGACCTGGAACGACCTCATAGCCAGGTACAAAAGAATGAGGGGTTTCAACGTTCTCCTCCCGCAGGGCTGGGACTGCCACGGCCTTCCCACCGAACTGAAGGTGGAGAAACACTACGGGATAGACAAGTCCAGGAAGGAGGAATTTCTTAAAGCCTGCAGGGAGTGGACCGAGAAGTGCATAGAAAGGATGAAAAGCCGTATGGTGAGGTTGGGCTACTCGGCCGACTGGAGCAGGGAGTACTCCACGGACACAGAAGAATACATGGCCTTCGTTCAGAAAACCCTGATAAATCTTTTCAAAAAGGGAATTCTCAAAAGAACCGAGCATCCGGTTTTCTGGTGTACTAAGTGCGGAACCAGCCTCGCGAAAGCCGAGGTGGGATACGTTGAAAGGGAGGGAACCCTGTACTACCTGAGATTTCCGATCTCCGGTTCGGAAAAACACATTACCATAGCCACCACGAGGCCCGAGCTTCTGCCGGCCTGCGTGGCCATTTTCGTCCACCCGGACGACGAAAGGTACGCGGACCTCATAGGAAAGAAGGCCATCGTCCCGATTTTCAACAGGGAGGTGGAAATAATCGCGAACCCGGACGTGGATCCGGGGTTCGGAACCGGGGCGGTATACCTCTGCACGTACGGAGATGAAAGCGACATAAAGTGGCAGAAGAGGTACTCGCTTCCCTGCGTGAGAATTCTCAACGAGGACGGGACCCTGAACGGGAATGCGGGTCCGTTCGCCGGACTTTCCGTTGAGGACGCGAGGATAAAGGTTGTGGAAGAGCTCGGGGCCATGGGTCTGGTTGAAAGGGAGGAGCGCCTGACCCACAGGGTTCTGTGCCATACCGAGAGGCAGAACTGCATGAATCCGATAGAGTTCATCCCGAAGAAGCAGTGGTGTATAGAGGCTAAAAGGTTCGCAGACGACGTAATCAGGCTGGCGGGAGAGATCAAATGGAATCCGGAACACATGAAAACCAGACTCGTGAACTGGGTAAGGTCCATGGACTGGGACTGGATAATTTCGAGGCAGAGGGTTTACGGAACTCCGATACCGTTTTTCTACTGCGAAAAATGCGAGTTCGTGGTTCCCGGCGAGCCTTTCGTCGACCCGTCCAGAGATAAGCCTCCGGTGGAAACCTGCCCGGAGTGCGGTTCCAGAATAATCGGGGAAACCGATGTCTGCGACGGATGGGTCGACAGCTCGATAACGCCCTTGGTGGTTTCCGGGTACTGGAAGGGGGAGAACGGGCTTTACCCGACGTCCCTCAGGCAGCAGGGCCACGACATAATAAGAACCTGGGCGTACTACACGATTCTCAGATGCTACCTCGAGACCGGAACCGTACCCTGGAGAGAGATATTAATAAACGGGATGATCCTCGGACCAGACGGGAGGGAGATGCACAAAAGTCTGGGGAACGTGGTGGAACCGGACGAAATTCTGGAAAAGCACGGAGCGGACACCGTGAGGGTTGGTCTGATCCTGCTCGGGGTCCTCGGAAAGGACGCCGGATTTTCCTGGAAGGACACGGAGTTCGCCTTCAAGTTCGTAACAAAG
Organism: Candidatus Aenigmatarchaeota archaeon; assembly: GCA_015521825.1. GTDB lineage: Archaea > Aenigmatarchaeota > Aenigmatarchaeia > Aenigmatarchaeales > JAADFI01 > WANL01. Next base: position 8,623 of record WANL01000024.1, on the reverse strand, counting down.
CTCTGGAACGTTTCGAGGTTCGCGTCCGCCCACATGTCAAACATTCCGGCTCCGGAAAAACCGGTGGACCGGTGGATACTCTCAAGGCTCGCCAGAACAGTAAAAGATGTCACCAAGGCCATGGAAGAGTACCAGTTCAACGTAGCGTTCACGAAAATTCACGACTTCGTGTGGCACGAATTCGCCGACAACTACATAGAATTCGTCAAATACAGACTTTACGACCGGGAAGATCCCTCGGCGAGGTACACCCTTTACAGATGCCTCTTCACGATTATCCGTCTGCTAGCACCCTTCATGCCGTTCGTAACCGAGGAAATCTACCAGAGGCTCTTCAGGTCCGACGGTCCACCATCGGTTCACCTCTGCTCCTGGCCTGAGTCCGGGGAACCGGACGGGAAGGCGGAGAAAACCGGGGAGCTGCTCAAAACAATCGTGTCTCTCCTGAGGTCTTACAAGTCTTCAAGAAAGATGCCTCTCAACGCTAAACTGTCATCGATAACCGTGGAGTGCGAGGACAGGAATGCGCTCTTCGAAATCGAGGAGGACATACGCGGAATAATGAAGGTTGAAAAGGTGAAGTTCGGAGAGGCCAGTGAACTTGAAGCCGACGGGATCAGAATCGATGTCAGACCCTGAGCCTGTCCAGAATCTTTACCTCAGCCTTCCCGCCGAAGGAAGAGCTGAGAAGCGAAACAACCGAGTCCGGATCCTCTATCCTTCTGCAGCTGAAAACGTCGACGGCGGCGTACCTCCTCTCCGGCCAGGTGTGAACCGAGAGGTGGGACTCCTTCAGAAGGACGAAACCGGTCACACCGTGAGGTTTGAACTGGTGAAAGTGGGAGTGAATCGGCGTTAGACCCACGATGTCAACGACCTTTTCCAGAACGGCTTCAACGAATCCGGCCGAAGAAATCCTTTCCGGATCGCAGCCCCTGAGGTCCACGACCAGATGCATAGTTTTTCTTATTCCGGTCTCCTTTACTTAAATTTTTCGCGCCCAGAAAGTGCTCAAAGAATTTATTTATCGTTTCAAAAACTTAAAGTTATGGTAGATGTTGTCTTAAGCGTTATCAAAATAAAGCCAGATAAGATAAATCGTTTGAAAAAGTGGTGTGAAGAACTGAATAAAAGAAAGAAGGAAGTCATTGAAACTCTGAAAAGAGAGAAGATTTATACGGAGTCTGCGTTTCTGCACAGAACAAAAGAGGGAAGTTTTCTGATCTACTATATAGAAGCTGAAAATTTCAACAGAGCAATGGAACTCTTCTGTAAATCCGAAAAGAAGATAGATAGAGAACATAAACAGGTTCTTGAAGAAGTATTAGATAATCAACATTTTAAACCTATTTTATTGTTTCACTTTAAAATAAAATCCTAAGAATCATAATAAAGATTCAAATAGTTTAGCTGAGGGTTTCATCGATTCGGAAGGGATTATCAAGGTTTATTTTCAGCGGTGTGTTTAGATAAGTTAGGGGGTGCTTGCAAAACATTTTAATTTAAAACCTGAACTTATTCTCGGTGGTTGGGTGGACGAAACGGGTCTCGTCAAACTGAAGAGGCTGGTAGAGAAACTCGAAAAGAAAAGGGGAAGACACACTGAACTCATCAGTCTCTACATTCCGGCAGGCTTTCCGCTGAACGAAATAACCGCCCTGATAGCCCAGGAAATCTCCCTGACCCAGAATGTTAAAAGCAAAACCGTGAGAAAGAACGTAACGGACGCATTAACGAAAATCCAGCAGCACCTCAAACTGTACAGAAAAACTCCGGAGAACGGACTGGTGATCTTTTGCGGAAACGTCTCCGAGGAGGAGGGAAAGACCGACATAAAACTCTGGGCCGTGGAACCGCCGGAACCGATCACCGTGAAGATTTACTGGTGCGACCAGAGATTCGAGCTGGAACCGCTTAAGCAACAGTTGAAAGAGAGGGACCTTTACGGGCTCATAGTTATGGACACCAAGGAAGCCACAATCGGTCTTCTGAAAGGAAAAGCTATAACCGTTCTCAAGCACCTGTACTCCCTGGTTCCCGGGAAGTTCAGGAAGGGAGGGCAGTCGGCGCAGCGCTTCCAGAGGGTCAGGGAAGGTCTCGTGAACGACTGGTTCAAAAAAATAGGTGAGGTCGCGGTATCCTCGATCCCGGAAGACGTGAAGGGAGTTCTCCTCGGCGGTCCGGGTGTGGTCAAGGAGCACTTCCTGAAATCCGGACATCTGAAAGAGTTGGGGAAGAAGGTCATAGGGGTGGTGGACACAGGGGATACCTCGGAATCCGGCCTGGAAGAACTCGTTGAAAAGGGTTCGGAGTTCCTGAAGGAAAGCAGGGCCGTAAGGGAAAAGGCTCTGTGCAGGAAATTTTTCGAGGAATTGGCCAGGGACGGTAAGGCGGTTTACGGGATCCGGGAGGTCCTCCGGGCCCTGGAATCCGGTGCGGTGGAAACCCTTCTGATTTCCGAAGCCCTGAACTGGAGGTACTCCGAGGTCTCGTGCAGCTGCGGGTACCACGGCAGGCTGTTTCACAGAAAGGCGCCGAAGTGCCCGGTGTGCGGTTCCGAGGCTAAAGTCGTGTGGGACATGGACGTTGTGGATGCCCTGGAAGAGATTTCAAAGCACTACGCAACCGAGGTGGTTCTGATCTCTTCCGAAACCCGGGAAGGTGAGCAGTTCCTAAACCTCGGAGGAATCGGAGCCCTTCTCAGGTGGAAGAACTGATTCCAGACCGAAGAACCTCGCTGCGCTCTCACCGCATACCCTCCAGACCTCGGAAAAATCGATCCCGAGAACCGAGGAAATTTTTTCGGCCACGGACACGATCGATGTTGGCTCGTTTCTCCTCCCGAATCCGAACCACGGGGCGTCGGTCTCGAGCAATATCCGTTCGAGAGGCACACGCCTGACGAGTTTTTTGTGCACCTTGCTTCTCTCGATTATCGGGCCGACCGTGATGTAAAAGCCGTTTTCAGCAACCCTTTCCGCCAGGTTTTTGTCTCCGAATAAATGGAGCACCACCCTTCTGGCGCCCTCCCTCTCCAGGATTTCCAGCGCCTCCCGGAAGGCCCCTCTCGAGTGAACGACGAGTGGTTTCCGGATCTCCTCCGAAAACTCTATGAACCTTCTGAACATTTCGGCCTGTTTGTCTCTCAGTCCGGGATCCCTGACCCAGTGGTAGTCGAGACCCACCTCGCCGACGGCCACAATCTCCTTTCTCCGCTTCTTCACGGTCTCCATGAACTCCTCGATGTCCCTTTCCTTCACATCCTTAACGTACTCCGGGTGGATTCCTGCGGAAAGGAAAACGAATCCCCGGTACCTTCCGGCTATCTCGAACGACTTCTCCAGATCCGAGGGGTGGGAACAGGAAGTGACGACGGCTACAAGAACCTTCCTGGCCCTTTCCACGACCTCGTCCCTGTCCCGGTCGTAGTCCGGCTGCTCCAGATGGCAGTGGGCGTCGATCACGAAAACTCATTTAAACCTCACGGTTTAAAAACTTTTTATGAACTACAGGTTTGAAACGGCTTTCGGCGGTTTCCTCGGAGCGGTGATGGGGTACCACGCCGGAAACGGAGAACCGCTCCCGGTAGCCCTCGGCTGGATCATCGGATCCTTCGCAGGATACGTTTTCTCCCGGATGACGGAGAGAATCGAGGTCTGACCCTTTTCAGCTTCTTAAGGGCGAGGTCGACCGAAGAGGAGTCGTTCCCGATCCCGGAGGTATTTCCCACACCCAGAACCAGGACCGTCGATCCTTCGGGCGCCCTTTTCACAGCTTCTATCACAGCCTCCCTCGCGTCCTCCAGGGCCGAGTAGATCTCGGGTTTCATCGGGACTATGACGTCCTCCTGAGGGTCCTGTTTTATCACTATCGCGTCCACCGGAATCCCGAGCCTGGAAACGGTTTCCTCTATCTCGTACCTGTCGACTCCCGGTCCGCCCATCGCTATTCCGACACCCTCAGCAACCGACCCGGTCCTCTCGCCCTCGAGCTTCCCGGCCGCGTCCACTGTAACGAGCCTGGATATCCTGTATCGCTTGCAGATCTTCTCTATGAACTTTCCCGGCTTTCCGACACACGCCCCCGGACCATCCGCCTTGGCGAAAATCACCCTCCTTCCCTCGAGCTTTTCAACCGAATAGGCGAACTCCTCCGGTTCGGACTTTCTCGGGTTTCTCATAAAAGAAGCAGCGACCATAGGACCTATCGAGTCCCCGACGGGCATCCCGGAGAGAAAGGACTCGGTGGCCTTCACCGAAGAAGACGCCAGCTTCTTGATTATCGGGAGCTGCATCTGGAGGAGAAACGCAAGCTGAAAGATCTTGTACTTCTTTATCAGCTGGAGGAAGTGACGGACGGTTTTGGCTATCCCGTGAACAAGGAGGGCCGAGGAAAGCGCGCTTTTCATGTTCCTTATCTCAACGGTCCCAGCACCCGGAAGGAGCCTGGAAGAGAACTCGGCGAACCTCTCCTCGGAGTTTCTCAGGACGTGGTCGAGTTTTTTAACTATTCCGTACGGATCCAGATTAACCGGCGGGACAACGAAAAAGTCCATGAAACGCTCGAGCGCGGCCCTCGTCTCCCTGTCTCTCTTTCCCACCCGCTTCAGGATTATTTTCCTCGTGCTCTCCGCCATGGCCTCTATGTCCTGAAGGTCCCTCTCCAAGCGCCACACAGTCTGACCGACCATCAGCCTGGGACCGAAGAGGATGAAAATCAGAAATATTATGAACCACAGGAGTGTGGAAAGCCAGTCTCCCTGACCGAAAAATTGGGCTTCCATAAAATTCAGTTCAGGTTTTTAATATTTAAAGGAGATGTGAGAATTATAAATTATGGACTGGAAGGTGCTGGCCGCGATTCTCCTGGGTGCAGGGATCCTGGTCTCGGCCGTTTTCGGTTCCGGGGCCGTTGAGAATCTCAGGGGAATGCTCAAGGAAAGACTCGGCGGCGTGTTTTCCGTCGAGGCGAACTCTTCGGTTCCCTTCTCCGGGACGCTCTCCCTGGACTCTCTCAGCTTTTCCGGGCCGGCGACCTCGGCCGTGATAGAGGTCCGATCGGGATCGGTTCTCGAGATAGGAGGGGAGAGGTTTTCGTTCTCTGACCCGTCCAACGTGACCCTCATCGATTTCAGCGGAAGGGGTTCGGTCTCCCCGGCAAACATTTCCATGGACGCAACCGTCTCCTCGGTTCTCGTGAACGGGATCCAGGTAACCCCGAAGTCCGCGGGAAGCATAAGGGTCAGGGGATCGGCGAATATAATCTCGGCGAACTTCAACAACCTGAGATTCCGGGGTTTCGAAAAGCAGGCAAGCGGGAACCTCAGCGCCTGGGGTGAGGTCACGGTTCTGGTCCGGGGAGAAAGCGTGAGAGTAAAGGACTTTTACGGAGACCTGGAAGTCCGCGGCTCCTTTTCCTTCTCCGGTCTGGTCTCGGAAATCTCGGTGTCCGGAACCAAGAGGGTCGTTATAAGTTAATCTTATATATCAAGAGTTCTCGTTTAATTTTATGAAACTTTTGCTCATTCCAGTTTCGATTCTCGCCGTTTCCCTGGTGCTCCTGGCGGGGATGGCCGAGCGCGGCTTCGAGAGGAGCGTCGAGCTCACAGGAGGAACGCAGATAACGGTTTACGATTACGTTCCGAAAGAGAAAGTAGAAAAAATACTTCCGGGGGCCTCGGTGAGGTATACCACAGGGCTGAAGAGAACCACGATAATAGAGCTGCCTCCGGACTACGAGATCCCGGAGCTGGATTTCGGGGACTACACCGTGAGGACGGTAGGCCCGGCGCTCGGTGAGAAGTTTTTCGAGCAGGCAAAGACCGCCCTGATGGTCGCGTTTCTCTTCATGGGGCTTTTGATTTTCGCGATTTTCCGATCACCGCTTCCGAGCTTCTACGTGATTCTGGCGGCGGCGGCCGACATAGTGGAGGCCTTCGTGACTTCTCAACTCCTCGGTATAAAATTCTCCCTCCCGGTGCTCGCAGCCCTCCTTCTCCTTATCGGTTACTCGGTGGACACCGACATCCTTCTGACCACCAGGGTCCTGAGGTCTTCGGAACCGGTGAAGGAAAGGTTCAGGGGGGCGCTGAAAACCGGGCTCACCATGACCCTGACAACGATAGGGGTTCTCGTTGCCCTGCTCCTGGTTTCCGGGTCCCAGGTTCTCACAGAAATAGCCGCGGTCCTGCTCCTGGGCCTGTTGTTCGACCTGGTTAACACCTGGCTGCTAAACGCGGTGCTTTTGAAATGGTACGTGAAGCGCTGAAATCCCCGGAGTTCCTGGTCCTGGTGATTTTCCTAATCGCCTCTGTATTCGCGATTTCCCCGAATCCCTTCGCCCACGGGGTGTACGTGAAGTGGGTGGAGAAGGATTCTCCGCTATACGGTGTGCTGAAACCGGGCGACGTAATAACCTATGTTAACGAAAAAAGGATAGAGGGTCCGGACGATTTCCGCCAGTTCTACGGAGCCGGGACCGTGAGGGCCGTAGTAAACGGTGATCTGACCATCATCGACCTCCCGGAAAATCCGGGCCTGAGGGTCGGGGAGGTGCCGAAAAGCAGGGTAAAGCTCGGTATGGATCTGGTAGGAGGCACGAGGGTGCTGCTCAAGGTCGTGGGAAACGTATCTGACCAGGTCGTGGAAGAGACCATAGACACACTTCAGGCAAGGATAAACATTTACGGTCTCAGGGAAGCCAAGTTCAGGAAGGCCGAGTCCGACGGAGAGAAGTACATCCTGATAGAAATGGCCGGAGGAACGAGAAAGGAAATAGAGGACCTTCTAGCCAGACAGGGTGAGTTCGAAGCCAGAATTCCGAAGAATGCTGTATTCACGGACGGAAAGTGGATTCTCCGGGTCTTCGGAAAAAACTACACCCTGGAATCGGTCAACGAGAGTTTCGAGATAAACGGGGTCGAGTTCGTTCCGGTGAATGTCAGCGGTAAGAAAGCCGTGGTCGAGGCCGTTGCGTTCAGGAGTGAGGACATAATTTCGGTGTGTATGTTCGATCAGCCGGGAGTCTGCAGATCGTACGTGATGAAGTCCGGAACGAAGGGTTACGAATTCCTTTTCCAGATTTTCATAACCGAGAAGAGCGCGGAAAGGTTCAAGGACCTTATATCGGACCTCCCGGTCGTTTTCGATCCGGCGGCCGGTGATTTCGTCCTGAAGGGAGGAGTCCTAAACCTTTACATGGACGAAAAGAGAATCACCCAGCTTTCAATATCCCCCGACCTCAAGGGAAAGATAGTGACCCAGCCGGTCGTTACCGGTTTCAACCCGACAGAAGAGGGCGCGAAAAAGGAAATGAAACTCCTTCAAAGCGTGCTCAAGTCCGGGAGGCTTCCGGTTGAGCTCGAACTCTCGGACATCGAGGAGATATCCCCCTCCCTCGGGGCAGAGTTTCTGAACTCGGTGTTCGCCGCCGCCTTCGTGGGAATGATCGCCGTGTCCTTAATAGTATTCTTTAGGTACCGGGATCCCCGAATCGTGATACCGATGATCTTCACCAGTTTTTCCGAGGTCCTTCTGGTCCTCGGCGCCGCGGCGCTCATAGGCTGGACCATCGACCTCCCGGCCATAGCCGGAATCATAATAGTAATAGGCACGGGCATAGACGCCCAGATAATGATAATCGATGAGCTGCTTTCGGGGAAGCGGGTTTACACTCTGAAGGAAAGGATAAAGAGAGCGTTTTTCATAATCTTCTCGTCGGCCGGGGTGACCTCGGCTGCCATGCTCCCGCTGATCTATCTCGGGGCCGGAACGCCTCTCGCGGGCTTCGCGATCACCACCCTGATAGGACTCGGTATGTCGGTTCTGATAACGAGACCCGCCTTCGGAAAGATATGCGAGGTCCTGATCGCATCGAAACCGAAATCCTGAGCGAACCCCGGGTGGCCACCGGGGGTTTGGTTTTCTTTCGGAAATGAATTTTAAGGAGACCGGGAGAAGAAAAACCGCAGAACTTCCATTGATTTGTAAAATTCTTTACTCGGTTACCGGGAAAGGCTTCGGTAATGAAGATCTTCAATCCATTTTTCAATCATTGAACCACTTTAGCTTCAGTAAGACTAACCCATTTAATATCCTTGGAAAAAGAAAGTTAAATTAAAAGAAAGTGAAAAATTAAAAATATTAAAGAAAAGATTTATGAGTGATAAAATGGCAAACAATAAAAAATATGTCGAACTTATTTGGGCAGGAAAATATGATGAATTTAAAAAGGGAAATAAAGTTCCCATAGAAAGACCAAATTTACCATTCCAGCCTGTAGAAACGATTAATCTCCCAAGAGTTAAAGGTGGTATTCAAAAGACACTGTCTGATGACTGGCCAAAAAATTATCCGAAAGACTGGAAAAATTTACTTATTTGGGGAGATAATAAGCTTGTAATGTCTTCTTTATTAAAACAAGGCTGGGCTGGAAAAATAAAATTGATTTACATTGATCCACCTTTCTTTACTGGTGCCGATTTCTCATTTAAGGTTAAAGTTGGGGGTGCGGAAGTAGAAAAAGAGCAATCGATAATAGAGGAAAGAGCATATAGAGATACTTGGCATGGCGGAATTGCTTCTTATCTTAAATACATGTATGAAAGATTGGTTTTAATGCGGGA
>WANL01000023.1 GCA_015521825.1 Candidatus Aenigmatarchaeota archaeon | reverse complement strand
TTCGCAGAGCCTCGCCCTGCCTTTTGGTGTACCAGAGACCTCCCGGCGGATACCTGGGAGCTACCAGGAGGAAACCCCTGTATCTGACCACTTCATCCGGTTCTGGAAACCTCCCCAGAGAGGATCCCGCATAGCCTAGCGGTTTTATTTCCTTGTCGGTGAAACCGTGTTTCTTCATTACCTCTTTCCACTCTTCGTAGGAGGAGTAGTAATCACCCGGAGGTGCGAACGCTTTCATGCGTTCTTCTTTCATGCGTTCTTCGCTTTCGTTTGCGAAGATTTTGCCGGCGAGGGGGGCGCCGGTGACTCCGGAGTCTGGTTTGTACACTCCCAGGTTCTCCAGGAGGGCGGCGGCTCTTTCCTTAGCGTCTTCAGTAAGGGTGAGGACCTTTCCCTTGAGGTCGCCGGTGTCCTCCTGAACGCCGGGGTGCGGGTGCTTCTCCGAGGCGAGGTACGCCGCCGCGAGAGCACCGACGGAACCGGCTGCGGCCATTATCAACATTCCGATAGCCGAGATGGTGGAAGTTTTCTCCTCTTGCCTGGAGGTTTCCGAAACGGCCTGGGTGTTCGGAACCGGTTCCGCAGGTCCGTCTGTCCCTTCTCCTACCGGTTCCACATCCGGATTCAAATCCACCGGATAAGAACCGGGAATCAGGGTCAGGGACCCCCGGTTATCTTTTCCGAGTTTTTTTAATATTTCCACCGCGGACTCTTCGACCCCCTTCCTCATGGTATCATCTCAACCAGCTTTTTTGCCGTTTTAAGATCGGGAGTCACCAGATAGTAAACCAGCTTTCCTTCGGTCCACAGGATTCCGTAGATCCTGAAATCTTCGACCGTTCCTTCGAAAACCTTCACCTTCCTACCTTGTACCTCATCGTTTTTCACAGTCATTCCGTTTTCCTGAAGGAACTCCAGGAGATTGTTAAAGGCCCTGCCGGCTTCTCCTTCCGAACCGTACTCACCTATTTCGAGGATCGTGTCCCCCCTGGAACCCCTGTAGGTAACTATTACTCCCTTTTGGGCTCCTTTAAGAGAAAGGTCCGTGGTGTTAGAGTACCCTACGTAAGTCAGACCTGCAGGAATGGTTTCTCTCGGAAAGGAGAAGAGCTCGGGAGAACTTCCTGAAACCGGCGCCCTAACGGAAAGGAAACCCACCGCGATGAGTGCTAGCACCGCAATCACGACCGCAAGTACCAGGAACTTTTTCATAATTATTTAATTGACACTTTACGTTTTTATACTTTACTTACTTCGCTCTGCCGGGGTTGAAGAACCTGCACTTCCCGATTTTCGGCCATATACACATCGGGCCCAGGCACTCCCCGGTGTTCTTGAAGAGGTAGCAGACCTCCACGGTTTCGTTCTTCCTCACGACGGTCGGCCTTTTCGGGGATATTCTCCTGAAGAGCATGGTTTTCACCTCTAAGAAGTAATTATAAAAACTCCTATTTAAATGTTTCGTTACTTAAAAGTAGCGAAAAACTACGGAGAAAATCCCGGAAATGGTGGGCCCGACGGGAATCCCGTGCCGGTCCGGGAGCGACCGGAATTTGAACCCGCGACTCCCGGGTGTCTTCCGCTTCGCCATCGCCTCGCGGCTCAGCGAGCTTTTAGCCTGCGCTAAAAGCCCGGTACTCTAACCAGACTGAGTTACGGGCCCTTCTGATTAATAACCCTCGGGAGATTATTTAAATTTATCCGGACGGGTTAAGAGAACATGTGGTACTGGCCAGCGATCCAGTACTTTACCAGTCTTTTCAGCTGCTCAGGTTCTGTGCACAGAACCGCCCGTTTAAGGACCGGGAAACCCCATCACTCATAGGACCGGGAACATAGGGATGGAGGATCCTCACGATATTCCAGGTGCCACCGTGGTAACCCCACTCGAGGAAGCTCTTGAAGATTTCGAGGAAAATATTTCCTAATGTCTGGCGCATTCTCCAAAGCCTCCTCGATTATTTCATCGAGGGTTTTCTTCCTTCCGCCGAATATCTCTTCCCTACTAGACATCCGCACCCGCCACGATAGTATTCCCGTATTATTTTATTTTCCGGTATAATAAAGGTTTTCGGTCGCTGCGGTTCGGTGAAAATTTATACCAGGAAAGCCAAATCTTTTCGTATGTTCGGACCGGAAGAGAAAATAGCGGAGATAGCGGTAAACTACTCCCTCGGAGTAAAGAAGGGAGACAGGGTAATGGTAAATACCGATGTGGCCGGAATCCCCCTGGCAAGGGAAATCGTGAAATCCTGTCTCAAAAGGGGTTCGAGAGTCTGGACCGAGGTCCACTCGGACGAGCTTAAGTTCGCGCTTTTAAAACATTCGAAAACCGAGCAGCTGAAATGGGTTCCGGAGCACACCCTCGTAGAGCTGAAAAATGCGGATGTATGGATCTACGTGATAGCACCCGAAGACACCAGAATTTTTTCTGAAATTCCTCCGCGCAGACTTTCCCTGTACCAGAGGGCCCGGGAGGAAGTTCTCAACTACCCGATGAGACACACGAGGTGGCTCTTCGTTCTCTACCCCACCAGGGCTCTGGCGAAGGAGGCCGGAATGCGGTTCGCGGACTACAGAAGGCTGATCTTCTCCTCGATAATCCAGGACTGGAAAAAGTACGGTAGGTGGAAGACCCTCGCAGAACTTCTCGAATTGTCCGACAGGGTCGAGATCTACGGCGAGGGGACCGAGCTGAAATTCTCGGTAAAGGGCAGGAAGGCCCTGGTGTTCAGGGGAAGGCACAACCTCCCGGACGGGGAAATTCTGACGAGCGTTGTCGAGAACTCTGTGGAAGGTAGGGTGTACTTCGATGTCCCCTCGGTTTACTGCTACCAGGAGGTTAGGGGCGCCACCCTCGTTTTCAAAAAAGGAAAGGTGGTAAAGGCCTCGGCCCGCATCGGGGAACCCGTTCTAAAAAGCATTCTCGGGACGGATTCTGGCTCGAAAAGACTGGGGGAATTCGGTATAGGGGTGAACTACGCCCTCCGGAGGTACACGAAAAACATCCTGGTGGACGAGAAGATCGGCGGGACCGTTCACCTCGCTCTCGGAAACGGCTACAGGGAGACCCTGAGCAAAAATGTTTCCGGTGTCCACTGGGATCTGATAAAGGACATGAGGAAGGAGGGTGAGATCTACTTCGACGGCTCCTTGGTTTTCAGAAAGGGTAGGTGGCTTAAGGTTTAGCCACGTACTCGCGGTGAGGCCATTCTCCGGGAACACAGGTGTAGAGGTCGAAGCCGAGCTTCTCCGCGATCTTCTGCATCGCTATATTTTCAACGTGGGTTCGTATCAGGAGCGGAAGATCGATTTTTTTCGCCTCCTCTTTCAGCTTCTTGACGAGTTCGGTGCCGACACCCTTATAATCACCTAGTCTGAGGTCTTTGCACACCGTGATTTCTCCCAGCCCGTACTCTTCGTCTATATGCAGGGTCGCCCATGCAACGACATCCTCTCCGTCCACGGCCGCGTAGGCAATGGTCTTTCCGCTCTCCAGTTCTTCCTTCCATCTCTCTACCTCTTCTTCCCCTATTTCCCCCCTCGGTACATGCAGATACAGGCCATTCTTGAGATTGGCGTTAAACCGCTCTCTTATCTGGTATAAGTACTCGGGTAAGTTCTCGGTTCCGGTATCGAGTTTAACTATTTTGTAACTACTCATAAGTAATAATTATATTCCCGACAACTTAAAGGTTTCGGTCGGTTTTTTAAACTGCGGTGAGGAAAAGACTAATATGAAGTGGCCGGCGGTTCCCGGAAGGTACAGAATCGGTGATCCCGAGAACCCGGTGGCGGTCTGCACGCTAAAGGACGTGGACCTCGAGGTCGGGGGCGTCGCGATCTGCGGACCCTGTATGACGGAGAATATAGGAATAGAAAAGGTCGTGAAGAACGTTATTTCGAATCCGAACATAAGGTTTCTCGTTCTCTGCGGTAACGAACCGAGGGGTCATTTCGTCGGCCAGGCCCTAAAGTGCCTGAAGGAAAACGGAGTTGGGGAAGGAAACAGAATAATAGGAGCCTCCGGTGCCATGCCCTTCGTGAAAAACCTGAGCAAAGAGGAGATAGATCGGTTCAGGAATCAGGTCGAAGTAATAGACATGATAGGGGTAAGCGACACCGAAGAAATAAGCAGGGTGGTGAGGGACTGTGTCCGGAGAAATCCGGGGCCTTTCCGGGGAGCCGCCGGAGTCAGGGATGTTCCCGAAGTGGAGGCTGAGTTCGATCACAAAAGGGAAATCAAACTCGATGAGAGGGGATGGTTCACGGTCTCGATCAACAGGACCAGAAACCTGATCGTGGTCGAGCATTACCGGGGTTACGGGAAGGACGCCGAACTTAACTGCAGAATCGTCGGAAGAACGGTCGAGGAAATAACCGGAACTATCGTTAAAATGGGTCTGGTTTCCGACCTTTACCACGCTGCCTACCTCGGGAAAGAGATTCAAAAAGCCGAGATAGCCCTGAGGACTGGGAAGAGGTACGAGCAGGACGAAAAAATTTATTAGAGCGCGGTACAATAAAATTAGAAGGTGGAAAGGATGGAGTTTTTCGTTGCCGAAAAGGGAAACTACGGTCCGATAGTGATAGTCGCGAAAAACTTGGCGGAGGCGTGGGAAAGGTCCGTAATCGCTCTGATGGAAGGCGGTTACCTCAGGTTCATTCAGGCACCCGAGTACCAGACCAATACCAAGGAATGCCCGATGTTCATTCATGTGAGGGATCCGCTGGCCGAACCGAGGCTGCATCCGAAGGCGATTTTCCAGCGGGAACTCGTCGAGGAGTACGCTAAAAATCTTATTTTCGGGATGGAGAACCGGGAAACCGAGAATCAGCACGATTACTCCTACTTCGGGAGGCTGAGGTGCTACCCGGATTGCGAGGTCAGGGCCGAGTGGCCGAATGTTGTCCGGAAAGAGGAAATCGAGCAGGTAAAGAACAGGATTTCCGGTGGGAAGTGTGTGGTCGAGGTGATAGACCAGGTTCAGATGGTAATCGACACCCTGAAGAAGGATCCTACAAGGAGAACATGCGTGATGCACACCTGGATTCCGAAGAGAGACCTGGACAAATTCTCGCCGAAGAGGCTGAAGTCATCGTCGCCGTGCCTCACTCAAATCCAGCCGCAGATAATAGAGGGTAAGCTTTTCTTCTACGTTGTGATGAAAACCAACGACCTCTTCAGCGCCTGGCCGGAAAATGCCTTTGCGTTCACCGAGCTTCAGAAGTGGATGGCGGAGCAGATAGGAGTCGATGTCGGGTCCTACACCCATTTCGCGGTTTCGATGCAGATTTACGAGGACATGTTCGAGGCCGCGCAGGAACTCGTGAACGATCCGGTCTTCACCGGGAGGTAGAGTTTCGTTAAAAGGTAGTTAGTCAGCCGAATTTTTAACTCCCGGATGACTCCTTTTTCTGTCTGCAGTTTTTCGGTGAAAGCGACCGAAAGAAAATGGCGCCCGGACCGGGATTCGAACCCGGGTCACAGCCTTTCCGCTGTGCTCGACAGGGCCGCATACTGGACCGCTATACTATCCGGGCGTGGCGCCGCCGGCAGGATTTCCGGCTTTTGAACCTGCGAGCCCCTTTCCCGGATCTTCGGGGCACCAGATCTCAAGTTTCGCCTCGTCATCCGGAAGCTCCGGACTTGAGACTGGCGCTTCCCAACACCCTTGTTGGGCCTGACTCCGCCACGGCGGCCGATTTAATTATGGGCGCTTAATTTAAAATTTTTTCGCCCTTTCCGGGAGGAGCACCGGAACCCCGTCAACCACCGGGTACCTTAGCCTGCAAGCCTCGCACCTGAGGGAGTTCCTCCCGGGAGTGAGCGATCCCTTGCAAACCGGGCACGCGAGAATTTCGAGGAGTTCGCGGTCCATGCCGTCACCCGATGTACTTGAGTTCCTCGCTCTTCTTGACCTTACTTTTCATCATCCTCATGGCTTCCTCCTGCAGGGTCTCGAGCTTCCTTATGAAAGCGTGCATCTCCTTGACCTTTTCCTTCAGTTTTTTCAGATCCACTTTAAGACCCACGATTTTCTGAAGCTTTTCCAGGACGGCCTCCGCGGCGTTCGGATCCGTGACTATCGGGAAGCCCGAGGTTTCGCCGAGAAGACACAAACCTTTCATTCCGTAAAGCTTGGACAGTCCTATCAGAATTCCGGCGGTCCCGACTATCGTACTCACGTGCTTGGATGGGTCGAAGTCGATTCCCGACTTCTCGAACTTCTTCACTATTTCCTCGTCCGTTGCCGTTCCGAGCACCGAGGGCTTCTCGACTATTCTTCCGGTTTCGAACCCCGCTATGGTTATGACCTCCTTGCAGCCGAATTTCGCCACGTATTCCAGGATTTTTCCGGAGATCTCGTAGTGCGCTTTCGGATCGTAGGTCTGGCAGTCGCCTATGAGGAAAATAAAGTCTCTTTTGTCGCCTCTGTGGTAGTAGAACTCATTCCTTAGCATATGGATCAGGTTTTCGTGAATCATCACGAAGTGGAAGAAGAACGGGGAGTAGAGTTCGGCGAGTTTTCTGGCCCCCAGTTGGTGGACCAGGTAGCCTACAGCCACCCTTCCCACATTTCCCTTACCGGGCAGCCCAACGATGAGAACCGGGTTTTTCAGCTTAGGTTTTTCCAGCTCGATGATCACGGTTTCCTTCATAGTTTAAAATTTAAAACGGGGAAATATAAAGGTTGCCGGCGTCTTCGGTTTCCCGTCTTTTCGACAGTACTCCCGAAATCGATGCGGGGATTCACTGCCGTGTTCGGAACGGGAACGGGTCTTGCCCCCGCTCTTTGGCCGGCAACCGTTATTTATTCTGTACGAAACAGTTTAAAAACTTTTGCCTCCTTTCATGAGCCAGATTTCGCG
>WANL01000022.1 GCA_015521825.1 Candidatus Aenigmatarchaeota archaeon | reverse complement strand
GGTACGGCCAGCACTTTCTGATAGACCGGGCGGTGCTGGAGAGGGAAGCGGACTACGCGGATCTAAGGAAAACTGACTCGGTCCTGGAGATAGGGGCCGGGGACGGCAGGCTCACCGAGGTCCTGGCGGCGAGGGCCGGAAAGGTCTACGCGGTCGAAAGGGACCCGAAACTCGCGAGGATTCTGAGGTCCAGGAGGCTCGGGAACGTGGAGGTGATCGAAGGAGACATACTCTCGATCGAGCTGCCGAAATTCGACAAGGTGGTGTCCAACATTCCCTACTACCTTTCCACACCCATAACGTTTCTACTCCTCGAAAATCTTAACTGGAAGGTGGCGGTTCTGACGTACCAGAAGGAATTCGGCGAGAGGCTGGCGGCGAAACCGGGAAGCAAAAACTACTCCAGAATATCGGCCTTCGTGTCTTCGAGGTGCGAGGTCGAAATTCTGGAGACGGTTCCGAGGGAAAAGTTCAGACCGGTGCCGAAAGTAGACTCCGTGATAGTTAGAATGGTTCCGGACCCGAAAGACTACAGAATAAACTGGGGTCTCATCTCGAGGATTTTCTCCCACAGAAAAAAGCTCGTTAAGAACGCGCTCAGGTGCGCTGGAATCAGGGCCGGGATCCCGGAGGAAATCGCCTCCAAGCGGGTCTTTCAGTGCACCCTCGAAGATCTGGAAAAAATTTCCGGGTGTGTGAAATGTTAGTTTACCTCTCGCTTCTGGCGGTTTCCCTGACCCCGGTCATTGCGGCGGCCATCACCGTGAAGCCGGATGTGAACAGAAGGTTTCTGGTCCCGTTCTCGGCAGGTTCCTTCATCGGACTCTCGCTATTCCACATTCTTCCCGAGACCAGACCCGACCTTCTCTACCTGGTGCCGGCGGGCTTCGGTTTTTTCTTCCTGGCGGAAAGGTACATCTGGAGGCACTGTCACAAAAAGACGTGCAGAATCCATCCGGTAACGGCCCTCACCCTTTTCGGAGACGCGATTCACGGTCTGATCGACGGAATGGTCGTGGCATCGGGATACTCCGGCGGTTTCGGAAAGGCCGCGACCCTCGCGGTAGCCTCCCACGCGGTTCCCCAGCAGGTAGCCAATTACTCGGTTCTAATCTCGAAAGGTGTTGCCAGACTGAAAGCCGTGGCGCTGAATCTCGCATCTTCCCTTTCTGTTCTCATCGGCGGTCTCCTCTACCTGAATTTTTCGGCCGATCTCTCGTTTGTGGCACCTTTCGCGGCCGGTGGGTTCCTGTACATCTCGCTGACCGACCTTCTGACGAAAGGCAGGCCGGAACCGGTCATGGCCGGCCTCGGTCTCATGGCCGTTCTGAAAGTTTTCTTCTGAGGGTCTCCGCGAGTTCGGCGCGTTCGTCCCCGTACTTCTTCAGGATCTCCACATCCCTCTCGCCGATCACTGTGAACAGCTCATCGCCTTCCCTGATGTTTCTTCCGACCACCCCGCCTTCCACCGAAATGGCCGCCCTTTCCCCGGCTTCCAGACAGTCCACCGTCCTCCCTTCCTTCTGGATTTCCTTAAGCCTTCCGACAATTTTTCCGGGTTTGGCCAGCTCGCACCCGGGTTTCAGACAGCCTTCGAGAACCTCGATGCCGAAAACCGCGGGTTCCGAAATTCTGAAAACGAATCCCTCGAGGACCCTGAGAACCGCGGGTGATGTGACGGTGCCGAGTTCCCGTTCCCTGATCCTTCTCTTCTGTTCCTCCACCCACTCTTCGTACTCTTCCACCAGTCTGTAAATCACGTTCCCCTGGATGAATTTTACTCCGGGAACGTACGCCTCCCGGTCAACGGGAACGTTGAACGCGAAGACCACTCTCGAAAGCGGATCTCCGGAGAGCACAGCCACATCGCTTTTGTGAACGGGTCCAACCTCGGCCTTCTTGACCCTCACTCCCCTTTCCTTCAAAAGTTTTAAAACGGCTTCCAGACTTCCGACCGTATCCGCCTTAACCACGACCCCGCTTCCCTCGAGTTCGAACTCCGCCTCGGTCTCCCGCTCCAGCTCCTCCATGACCCTGGACAGGTCTCCGCCGGATGCTGAAACGAAAACCGAACCCGGCTTGACCTTCTCGAGGCCCGGGGCAGAAATCTTGACTCCGCAGGCCGCGACCACCTCGTTTACCGGTTCGAACCTCTTCTCGGCCCTTATCTCGGAGAGGGGTCTCGGTTTCAGCAGCGCCCTGACCCTGGTGACCACGGGTTCCTTTCCGGAAAAAACCACGGTATCGCCCTTTCTGAGAATTCCGTCGTAAAGAAGGACGTCCGCCGTGGTGCCGAGACCCCTAACCTCCTTTATCTCCAGTACCGAGCCTCTTCCGAACTCGCCCGTGAACCTTATCCTTTCTTTGAGAAACGCCTGGGCGAGGCCGCACAGCACGGTGAGAAGCTCGGGGATTCCCTCGCCGGTGACCCCGGAGCACGGAATTATTGCAACGGTTTTTTTAAAGTCCTTCACTCTGTCGAACCTCTCGGCGTTGAAGCCCTCTTGGGAAAGCCCTGCTACTATTTCGTAGATTCCCTGCTCCAGAGAAGCCCTCGAACTCTCGGATTGGTGCTTCCAGGATTCCAGGAAGCTCGAATACCCGGAAATCCAGCCCTTTATCTTGTCGATTTTGGTGGCGGCTACAACGAATGGGGTCCGGAACTGCTTCAGAAAACCCAGGGACTCCACGGTCTGAGGCCTGAAACCTTCGTTCACGTCAACTACCAGAACCGCGAGGTCGGCAAGGGCGCCCCCGCGTTTCCGCAGCGTGGTGAAGGCCTCGTGGCCCGGAGTGTCGAGAAACAGAAGGCCGGGAACCTCGATCCTGATGTTCATACCCTCGAGAAGCGGTCCGGAAATCTTCTTTATAACTTCGGCCGGAACAGAAGTACAGCCGACGTGCTGGGTGATTCCACCGGCCTCCTTAGAAGCCACGGTCGTTCCCCTTATCCTGTCCAGAAGCGTCGTTTTTCCGTGGTCCACGTGACCGAGGACGCAAACTATGGGTTGCCTCAGCAAATCCACCACCGGTTTGATGTGGGTATTCAAAAATTATAAAGTTTTTAAACTCCGGAAACGAAATACGCTTTATGCTGGAGTCTCGGTACGATGTCGTCGTTGTCGGGGCGGGACCCGGCGGATCAACCGTGGCGAGATTCTGTGCCGAGTCCGGTCTCGAGGTCGCCCTTCTCGAAAAAAGACAGGAAATAGGAAGCCCGAAGAGGTGTGCCGAGGGGCTTTCCGCGGACTCCGCAAAACTCCTTGGTCTCGAAATTCCGAAAAAGTGCATAGCCCAGGAAATAGACGGGGCCGTGATTTTCGCACCGAACGGAAAGAGCATAACGGTCGATTACGGAAAAACTAGTGGTTACATACTCGAAAGAAAGGTTTACGACAAGTGGCTGGCCGAGGAGGCCGCGAGGGCAGGAGCCAGGGTCTTCGCTAAGACGAAGGTCACCTCTGTCCTGAAATCCGGATCCTCGGTCACCGGGGTGACCGCTGAGTTCGAGGGAGAGAGGTTCGAGGTAGAGGCATCGGTGACCGTGGCTGCCGACGGTGTGGAGAGTAAGGTCTCGAGATGGGCCGGGCTGGACACAACGAACAGGCTCGTGAACATAGATTCAGGATATCAGTGGGAAATGGTGGGAATAGACATAGAGGATCCGAGGAAGATCTACCTTTACTTCGGGAACGAAATCGCCCCGAGGGGTTACGTGTGGATATTTCCCAAGGGAAAGGATAAGGCCAACGTGGGAATAGGAATAGGTCTTTCGAACAGACCGGCGAAATACTACCTTGAAAAATTCGTCAGGGAGAGGCCGGAACTCAGGAAGGGAAGCATCACCGAGGTGAACACCGGAGGGATTCCGGTGGGCGGGTTCCTCAAAAACATGGTTCTCGACGGCTTTCTCGTCGTGGGCGACGCCGCCCACCAGGTAAACCCGATCCACGGAGGGGGTATGAAAGAAGCGGTCGCGGCCGGCAGGATAGCGGCTTCTGTCATATCCGAGGCCGTAGAAGCCGGGGACACGAGCTCGGAAAAACTCTCCAGGTACAACGAGCTCTGGTGGAAGGAGAGGGGCGAGCACCTGAGGAGGGTCGAGAGGCTGAGGCAGGTGGTCGAAAAGCTCAGCGACGAGGAGCTGAACTCTCTGGTTGAGTCTCTAACCGGTGACGACCTCGTGGAGTTCTCGAAGGGAGCCGGCCTGAAAAAACTGGCCTCGATTCTGATGAAGAAGCCGGGTCTCGTGAAACTGGCCAGACACCTGATCTGATATGCTGTACCTGGTAGGTCTCGGGTTAACGGAGAAGGACGTGACCCTGAGGGGTCTCGAAGTGATAAAAAAGTCCAGGTGCTACTTCGACGGCTACACCTCGATTTACCCTGTGGAAAGGCTGGAGAGACTGTGCGGTAAAAAGTTCGAAAGGGTCGGGCGGGAATTCGTCGAGTCCTGCGATCTCGTGGACGAGGCCGGGAAAACGGATGTAGCGCTTCTGGTTCCCGGAGACCCGCTTTCCGCAACGACCCATATCTCGCTTGTAACGGAAGCCGCTAAAAAAGGTGTGGAGTGGTCGGTAATTCCCGGGGTGTCCGTGTTTTCCGCGATTTCGCTGACCGGACTCCAGCTGTATAAGTTCGGAATGACGGCTTCGATCCCGAGAACCGGGGACCTCTCAACCGTGAAAAAGGCCCTGGAAATCAACAGGAAGTCCGGTCTCCACACGCTTTTGCTTCCGGATGTGGGCATGGGTTCGGGAGAGGCCGCGAAAATTCTGATGGATTCCGGGCTGATAGCACCTGAGGAAAGGATCGTTGTGGCGAAGCTTCCGGACACGGTTTTCTTCGGTCCCGCTTCCGGGGTCCCGGACCTCGTCCCGGCATCGCTGGTGGTTCCCGGAGAGCTCCACTTCGCGGAGAGGGAGTACCTGGAGGCGATATCTTGGAGGAAAGGCTCGTGAAGGAAACCGAAAGGCTCATAGAAAAGATCGAAAACCTGAGGTTCCGGCCCGTTTCCGAAAAGGGTGAGTGGATGATCGAAAATCTCGAAGCCTACATTTCGGATTCGAAGCACTTCCTGAAATCCGATCCGCTCCTCGCCTTCGAGGCCATCGTGTGGGCCTGGGCCTTTCTGGAAATAGGCGTGGAGCTCGGGCTTATAAGTTTATATTCTAACCGCGGCAAATAATTGATATGCTTCCGGATATCGTTGTCGGCAGGGACCCGGGAGATCTCGAAAGGTACGGCTCCGAGGGGACCGCGTTCATCGGGAGGCACCTCGTGGGCACCGGGGAGGATGTTCACCTTACCAACAGGATTCTGATGGATGTCCTGAGACCTCACGTCATTCTGGTAACCGGGAAAAGGGGTTCCGGAAAGTCCTACACCGGAGCCGTAATAGTCGAGGAGCTTATGGAACTGAACGAAGAAATCAGGAAAAGGTTGTGCTCGATTCTCGTGGACACCATGGGGATATTCTGGAGCATGAGAAATCCGAACGAAAGGGAAATCTCGTTGCTTTCTAAGTGGGGTCTTAAGCCAGAAGGCTATCCGGTAAGGGTTTTCGTCCCTGTGGGGCTCGCGAAAAATTACGAAAAATCCGGGATTCCGTTCGAAGGTCTTTTGGCGGTGAAGCCGTCCGAGCTCGGGGCAGCGGACTGGGCGTACGCCTTTAACCTGGATCTGAACCACCCTCTCGGAATTCTCCTCGAAAGGGTAGTGGGCTCGATGGAAGGGGATTACACCGTAGATGACATAATCTCGCGCATAGAGAGGGATACGAAATCCAGCTCGAGGGAGAGGATGGCCCTTGTGAACAGGTTTTCCGCTGCCAGAACCTGGGGAATTTTCTCCGAGGAGGGAACCCGAATCGAAGACCTTCTGGTACCCGGATCTGCTTCGGTCCTGGATTTTTCACTCCAGGAACCCTCGGTGAGAAACCTGCTTCTCGGGATTCTCGCCAGAAAGATTTACTCAGCGAGGGTGGCCGCCAGGAGGGAGGAGGAAATCGCCCTCATGGAAGGGGGAAAGACCAAAAAGGTACCGATGGTTTGGATCGTGATCGACGAGGCGCACCAGTTCGTGCCTTCGGAAGGTTCGACTCCGGCATCCGACCCTCTTCTGACCCTTGTCACCCAGGGAAGACAGCCGGGTATTTCCTGCGTTTTCATAACCCAGAGACCGAACAAGCTTCATGAGACCGTGATATCCCAGGCGGACCTGGTAATCTCCCACAGACTCACCGCAAAAGCCGACCTGGACGCCCTCGGGTCTGTGATGCAAACCTACCTCCTGGAGGATATAAGGAAGTCCATATCCAAACTGCCGAAAACCAAAGGTTCGGGTTTGATTCTCGACGACAACTCGGAAAGACTTTACAAGATCCAGGTCAGACCGAGAAAGAGCTGGCACGCCGGAGAAAGCCCGGTAGCCGTTGGTTGAAATGTTCGTCTCACATCCCCTCGTCGAGCCGGAAACGATAGAGGACCGGGAGTACCAGAGAAGGATCGTGGAAAGCGCCCTTAAGAAGAACACGCTCGTGGTTCTTCCCACGGGTGTGGGGAAAACCGTTGTAGCTGCTCTGGTAATAGCCGAAAGGGTCAGAAACTGCCCGGGCACCAGAGCGTTATTCCTGGCGCCGACCAGACCGCTCGCATCGCAGCACGCCGAATTCTTCAGAAAGTGTCTGAAGCTATCGGTGTCCCTGGTAACCGGGACCGTGAAGAAGCCCGAGCGCAAAGAACTTTACGGCTCTGACGTGGTTGTGGCAACCCCGCAAACCGTGGAAAACGACCTTAAAAGCGGCGACCTCGACCTAAGGAATTTCTCGCTCCTGGTCGTGGACGAGGCCCACAGGTCCGTCGGAAACTACTCCTACACTTTCGTTGCAAGGGAGTTCGTGAAAAGGTCCGGGAACCCGCTGATACTCGGACTCACCGCGTCGCCTGGTTCGGACGAAGAGAAAATCCGGGAGATATGCTCAAATCTTTTCATCAGGTCCGTGGAGCTGAGAACCGAGGAGGACGAAGATCTGAAACCCTACGTCAAAAAGATCGAAATAGAGGTCAGGAAGGTAGAGCTTAAAGGCTCGCTCGCTGAAGCCAGGGAACTCCTCAGGGAAGCTCTCAGGGACAGGTTAAGCGCATTAGCATCCTACGGCCCGAGACCGAAAACGAAGAGGGATGTGCTCGCGCTTCAGAAAAGATTTTCAGCCCAGGTGAAAACGAATCCCTCGCTTTTCAGGGCGCTTTCGCTGACTGCCGAAGTGCTCAAAATATGGCACGCACTCGAACTTTTAGAAACTCAGAGTTCCTCTGCGGCCGTGAAGTACCTTGGGAAGCTCGGAACCAGGGCTTCCGACCGGGCCGTTCTCTCGGACGAAAGGATTTCCAGAGCCATAGTTCTCATGACCGGAGAGGAGCACCCGAAACTCGAAGAACTCGTGAAAATAGTGAAGGAGGAGATGGGAAAGAGGATAATAGTCTTTTCCCACTTCAGGGACAATATCCAGAAAATCAGAGAGGTTCTGGAAGAGGTGTGCAATCCCGCGGTCCTAGTTGGCCAGGCCGGAGAGGATGGGCTGACACAGAGGGAGCAGGTGGAAACCGTGAAAAAATTCGAGGAAGGGATTTACGACTGCCTGATAACCTCCCCTGTGGGCGAGGAGGGGCTCCACATCTCTTCGGCGGACGTCGGGATATTTTACGACTCCGTTCCGTCCGAGATAAGAACCATCCAGCGACGCGGGCGGGTCGGCAGGGTCAAAATAGGAAAGGTAATTTTTCTGGTGACAAAAAACACGAGGGACGAGGTTTACTTCTACGTTGCGAGGAGAAAGGAGAGGAAAATGAAGGAGATTCTGAAAGAGATGAAGCCGAAGGAGAGAACTCTGGAAGAATTCCTGTGAGGTGGTGGGTATGAAGTGGGGAAACTCGCTCCTCGCTTTCGAGGAAGACGTGAAAACCAGAGGGTTGCTGGACTGGATCAAGGCCCACACCTCGGGTTTCAAACCCCTTCACAGGTACGAAGGCGTCCTGGAAGTGAAGGAAGGAGAACTGATCTTCTCGGGACGGGACGTTAAAAAGGCTCGCGGATTCCGGCTGAAGATTCCGCTTAAGGATATCGCGGACGTTTACCTCGGTTTCGACGATGTTTTCAGGGGAAGGGAAGAAAGGGCGTGGCCGTGGAACAAACCGCTGAGAATCAGGTACAGGACCGGAAGCCGGGTGAAAACCGTGTACCTTTTTGCGGAATTCCGGCGGAAATTCGGAATAATAAGGACGTCCTCGAACAGGGAAGTCCTGGAAACCATCGAGCGCCTGAGAAGGAAAGGTTCGGGTACCGTCCGCTGATTTAAATATTCCCGTTAAAAAATATTTTATGCAAAGAAAAGCTGTCCTGGTGTTAACGGCTTCGGTTCTGCTCGTGCTTCTGTGGGCACCTTGGCTCGACGACGGAGAAATTCGAGAAAGAATTCTGAAAGAAAGAGGTCGGACGGATGGAACGGTGGTTCCTCTCGAGGTTTTCGAAAACACCAGCGAATTTCAGCGCATGGTGGAAAGGAGCAGGGAAAAGGGTGTGGAGAACGGAATTCTCCTCTGCGATTACCGGGTGATGTGGTTTCCGTTCGGGAGGTACGTCGCGAGCTGTGAGGGAGGGTACTACGTGACATTCTGGGGCGAACCGGTTTACCCGCGCTAAGCGTTAAGGTTTTAAATTTTTTAACAGGGTTTATCTGTTATGGATGAAAAAATCCTGTGCTTCGAAAGTAAACTGCTCGGAGGTATTCGTGGTTCTTCCTCGGTTTTTTACGACCGGGATCTCTGGATGAGAATTCGGGGTAACCTTCAACTCCTTCCCAGGTACGCTGTGGAAAACGACCCGAAATACAAGCAGCTTGTGGTCTACGTGGTCGTAGAGTACGGCGATCGGTTTCTGGCGTACAGAAGAAATCGTGGGGATGAAAGACTCGAGGGAATGTACTCCATTGGTATCGGGGGTCACGTGAATGCGGACGACGAGGAAGTTTCGGGGTCCCCTGAAGAACTGATTCTGAGAGCCGCGGAGAGGGAGATTTCCGAAGAGATAGAGATCGAACCTTACGGAGACCCGGAGATCATCGGTTTCATCAACGACGACTCCGACCCGGTCGGAAAGGTCCACTTCGGTATTGTGCTGAGACAGACGGTTCGGGAGCCGGTTGCCGAACCGAAGAGTGAAGAGATAGGAGATTTGGAATTCCTGAGCCTCAGCCAATTAGGAAAGCGAAAACAGAGGTTTGAAAACTGGTCCCGCATCTTGATCTCCTTTATCCGTGGACACCGGTCGTGCGGAGATGCGGTAAAAGGTTCAGAAAGCTGAAAATAATCGACAGGGAAGCCGAAAAAACCAATTGTACCGAGAATTTTCAAAAAGGACAGACCGGAGCTTTTGGTCATAACCTGGGACTACGAGGATGAGCACGAGGTTAAGTGGTTCGGCAGAAAAGGCAGGGTAAAGTTCGTGCCCATGTGGAGGTGGCTGCTGAACCGGTAAGTTACACGCCACTACAATTTTAACTACCGGCACAGAAGTAGAAATGGAAGGCTCACAAGGAATTATTAAAGTGATAAAATTTGGTGACCTCGGAGATAAACTAGATGATGAAAACTCTAAAAAATTTCGAACTTT
>WANL01000021.1 GCA_015521825.1 Candidatus Aenigmatarchaeota archaeon | reverse complement strand
GCGGCTTCCCGGCCTTCACCTCGACCTTCAGATCCCCGGCCACGCAGTCTATCTCGTACCGGTTCCTGTAGTAATACACCTCCCCGAACTTCCTGTACAGGTGCTCCTGGACTATCCACTCGTACAGAAAGTCCTTTCTTATTTCCTTTCCCGCGAGTATGGAAAGGCTTTTCACGATCGCCGGGTCCTCAGTATCAGCTTCTTTTCCTTTCTGAAAATCACGGAGTGATCCTTCCAGTAAACGACCTTGCCGAGAAATGTGTTTTCGAGTATTTCCACGTATTCCTCAAGGGTGGGCCTCGAGATACCCAGCTTTCGGGCCAGGGAAGAGAAGGAAATCGGTGAGGGTGCGATATCAAATATCTGCGAAATCAGGGCGGAAAATATTGAAAAGGACTTTCTGAGGCCGATCAGCTCGGATTTCACCTCCCTTCCACCAGGGATTGTGGTATTCAAGAATCCATCCAGATGTAAAATTTCATTTTATAAGTTTATGTAAAATCGGACTTTACACTTCTCTGAGCGCCGCGGACTCAGCCCACCACTTCCGGGGCCCCGAAGGTCGTGTTGATCGGAAGGCTGTAAAACTCGATCTTATCTACGGTGATGTTCCCGGTCGCTCCGACCCAGCTTCTGAATCTGTCTATCCGGAGCACTACGTAGTACGGTGAGGAGTAGTTACGGTCCGCCGCGGCCAGGACCGTGGAATAGTTTCCGCAGCCGACGGTTTTCCCCTCGAGAGTAACAAAAGGCATTAAAGGATTGGACTTCCTGTCGCCTTCGCTGTTGTCGTAAACGAATGCCGTTGCCGGCCTCGATCCCGGGTGGAAGGGTCCGGACAGTGTTCCGGTGAGAAGGGTGTCCGAAAACGGCTGCACCAAGTGACAATAGCCGGCGCCGTTGCCTTCGTGGAGTTCGTAGCCTCCGGCGTTCGAGGTTCCGGTGAGAATCTCGAGTCTCTCGGCATGTCCGTTATCCCCCTCCCCGGAGAATGGAAGGGTGTTGTTCGTGACGGTGACCCCGACCACACACATTCCGTAGCACAGGGGCTTCAGGGAGGAGAGTTGGTAGAAGGACTGGTACGAAGGAACGCTCACCACGAGTTCCGAGTTTCTGACCTCCGAGGTCACACCCGGACCCTTGTCCTCGCGCCACAGTGAGGTATCGAGGGCGTCGAAGTCCTCCAGGAAGAATCTTTTCAGGTAGGGGTTGCTCTGGTCCGTGGCCGAGGGGTTCCCCCAGTAAATGTAAAGGGTCTTGTTGATTTCCGGAATGGACGACACGTTTACAACCGCAACGAACCAGTAAAGGTTGCACTCTATCAGGTAATAGGGAAGCGGAGTCGAGTTCTCGTCCGTGAATCTGAAGTCGCGGCACCCGTTCCTCGGATCCGCCCCGGGCCAGGTGAGATCTTCGAACCAGTTTATCGACACGGTCATGATCTGACCCGGGAAGAACACGTCCATCCGTTTTCTGTACTTCCACCCGACCAGCTTCTCGAGACTGTAGACAAAGGTGGAGGACGCCACCGAGCTTTTCCCTTCGGAGTCCGCGGCCTTCACCGTGAAGTTGTAGGTTCCTTCGGAGGTAACGGTTACCCAACCGACCCAGAGCCCGGATCCGGAGTCGTAGGTCAGGGATACCGAGGAGCCGTTGACCCATGCCTCGACCGCGACGGAGTCCGCGGGCGTCCGGTCGTCCGAAACGTTCACCTCCACAGGCACAGGCGAAAGGAGGTAGGTCCCTGACGGTTTAAGGATGCGGATTTCCGGCGGGAAGCTGACGTAAATCCTTCCTTTTGCGAGCGCCCCGCCGGAAAAGGCTTCTATGTCGTTCATTCCGTAACCCAGGTTAACCGGGACTGTCACGGTTTTCCCCGGTTCGATGACCCCCCTGTACTCTCCGGCCGGAAGACCGTTCGCGTACACCCGAATGTTTTCGAGGTCCACCTTCCCACAGTTTTTAAGGGTCACCGAGTTCTCCGTGGAGGACACCAAGGCCAGGCACGACTTCTCCAGGGTAACGGTTCTCCTGTGGGCCTCGCCGAAAGCCTCGGTCATCGTTCCCTGCGTCTTCGAAGCCCAGATGTAGTAAAACAGGACCGAGAATGCCGCGAGCATGGTTATCAAAATCAGCGAAATCACCGATACGCTCCCCTTCACGGTAAAATTTTATTTCCGTGCCGTTAAATCTTTAACGGTGGGAGGGTGTACGATATCATCGGATCGAGGGAGAAGGCGGTGGCCGTGATTCCGGATCCGGGACTTCTCCCCCGGGTCCTGAAGTACCATAAAAACGTGAAGTCCGTGATTCTGAAAAAGGGCGGAAGGAAGGGAACCGAGAGGCTTTACGAAACCGAGGTTATTTACGGTGATCCGGACACCGAAGTAGTCCATGTGGAGTACGGAATGAAGTTTCGGGTAGACCCGTCAAGGGTCTACTTTTCTCCCAGGGAGGCGAAGGAGAGGCAGGACCTGGCCGCGTCCGTTAAGGACGGTGAAAAAATTCTCGTGATGTTTTCCGGAATAGGGTGCATCGGAATAGCGATGGCCTCGAGAAAAAGTTGCGAGGTCGTCGGGGTCGAGATAAATCCGGAGGCCGTGAGGTACGCCGAGGAGAATGCGAAGCTCAATAAACTGCGGGGAACCGTGAGGAACATTCTCGGGGACGTCCGGGACGTCTGCCCGAAGCTGGGGAGGTTCGACCGGGTTGTGATGCCGTTTCCGGAGGATTCCCTGAGCTACGCGGACCTAGCCCTCGGATGCGTTAAACCCGGCGGCACGGTTCACGTTTACCTTTTTTCCGGGTCGGAGAAAGAAGCCGTTGAAAGGGTGAGAGAATCCTTCGGGCCGGCGGCCGAGGTAATATCCTGGAAGAAGGTGCTGCCTCACTCGCCAAAAACCTGGAAGTACAGGGTGGATGTGAGAATACGCGGTGAGAATCCGTGAAAGGCCCGGATAACTTTGAGCTCCCGCAGCGACCGAAGTCGCAGCGGAAAGCACCGACGCGCCGAAGCGCAGTCTGTTATCCGGGTATCCTCCGGAACCTGTATTTATTAATAAAACTGCAAGTATTTAAAGTTAACGGAACCATCGGAAGGTGGTGATTGTGAGGCTGGCGGTAGTAATTCCGGAAAGGTGCAGGCCGGACAGGTGCTCCGGGGAGTGCGCTTCGGTCTGCCCGGTGAACCGCTCGGGAGAGGAGTGCGTTAAAATAGGGGAAAAAGCGGAAATAGACGAAACTCTGTGCGTGGGCTGCGGGCTGTGCGAAAAAAAGTGCCCGAAGAAGGCGCTCAAAATCGTGAACACACCGCAGGCCCTCGACGAACCCCCGGTTTACAGGTACGGCCCGAACGGCTTCGCCCTCTTCAGACTTCCGGTACCTGTGGAAGGTGTCGTGGGCATCCTCGGAAGAAACGGCCTGGGTAAATCGACCTCTCTCAAACTCCTTTCAGGAAGGCTTAAACCACAGAATCCGGAGGTTTTCCGCGGCACCGAACTCCAGGGTTACTTCGAGAGTCTCGGCGAGAAAAAGGTCGTGGTCAAGCCGCAGAACGTCGAGATTCTCAGGGAAGCGGAAGCAACGGTCGGTGAGGTTCTGGAAAAACACGACGAGCGCGGGGTTTCCCGGGAGCTTGCCCGAATCTTCGACCTCGAGGCCCTGACGGACCGGGAACTCCGGTACCTCAGCGGCGGCGAACTCCAGAGGGTTGCGGTCACCGTTGCCTGCTCCCGGGAGGCCGACATCTACTTTTTCGACGAGCCTTCCTGCTTCCTCGACGTCGGCCACAGGCTTTCCCTCGGTAAGGTTCTGAGGTCGCTTCCATCTCCGGTTCTGGTGGTGGAGCACGACATTGCCACGCTCGATCTTCTGGCCGACAGGGTCCACATATTTTACGGGGTTCCCGGGGCTTTCGGCGTGGTTTCGAGGCCATACTCCGTGAGAAACGGTATAAACTGCTTCCTCGACGGTTATATAAAGGACGACAACGTGAAAATCCACGACAGGATAACTTTCGAAAAAGGAAGTCGCGGATCCGGAGGCGAGGTTCTCGTGACCTTCGGAAAACTCGTCAAGAAGTTCTCCGGGTTCACCTTAGAGGTTCTTCCCGGAGAAATCGGGAGGTCCGCTGTGCTCGGGATTCTCGGGAGAAACGGTCTCGGAAAAACCACTTTCGCCAGACTCCTCTGCGGGGAGCTGGAACCCGACGAAGGCTCCGCGCCGAGCATCAGGATCTCTTACAAACCCCAGTACCTCAAGGCTCCGGAAGGCACGGTCGCCGATGTCCTTCCCTCTTCACCCCTTTACCAGGAGGTGATCAGGCCCCTTGAACTGGAACCTTTGATGGAGTTCGAGGTCCGGGAACTCAGCGGCGGCGAGCTTCAGAGGGTTGCCGTGGCTTCCTGTTTGCTCCGGGAGGCCGATCTTTACCTCCTGGACGAACCATCGGCGTTCCTCGACGCCGTTCAGAGAATGAGGGTTGCCAAACTTCTCAGGTCCTTTTCCGAACTCGGGCACGCGGTCGCGGTTATCGATCACGACCTCCTACTCCTTTCCTACCTTTCGGACAGGTCCATGCTATTCGAAGGGGAACCCGGGGTTTTCGGAAGAGGCGAGGAAATGGAGGCCGGCGAGGCCCTGAACAGGTTCCTCAAGAGCCTGGGCGTAACGTTCAGGAGGGATCCGGAAACCGGAAGACCCAGAGCCAACAAACCCGGGTCCCAGAAGGATGAGGAACAGAAGAAAATGGGAATCTACTTCGGTTAAAGGGCCGCCCTCGTTCCCTTGGGAACCACGAAGAGTTCCGACAGTTTCTCCAGCAGCTTTCTCTCCGAGGCCACTATGTCGGAAGCCGTTATGATACCGACGAGTCTGTTCCCTTCTATCACCGGGAGTTTCTTGATTCCGTACCTTGTCATGGTGTCCGCCGCGTCCTCAACGCTTTCCCCCGGACCTATGCTGACGAAGTCCCTGGTCATTATCTCTTCGACTTTCACCCTGGACGGGTCCTTCCCTTCGGCGACCACTTTCGTCAGAATGTCCCTTTCGGTCACGATCCCGGCAACGGCTCCGTTCTCCACCACTATCAGGGATCCTATCCTGTTTTCGTTCATTATTTCGGCCGCTTCCCTGACAGAGGTTCCGACCTCAACCGTTTTGACCTCCCTGTTCATTACCTCGGCGACCAACATGATCATCCCTTTGGTGGTCCGGGCAGGATTCGAACCTGCGACCCCCACGTTATCAGCGTGGTGCTCTAACCAGGCTGAGCCACCGGACCCTATATTTAACTGGGCGGTGAACTTTATAAAAATTTTCGGGCCGCTTTCCCGCTTTTTATCTTTATGTCGAAAACAACGTGGTTCACTTTTGGAGCGTAACTCTTCACCTTTCTCGTCTTCAGGGAAAAGTCGAATCCGGATTCCGTCAGCACGGATCTCACCGCGGCTTCCGCGTCCTCCCCTCCAACCAGCCTGTGCATGTGAATTTCGGTCCCGCTGCCCGCCATCTCCAGGGCCGCGGGGAGAAATCTCTCGGTCCCGAAGAGGTAGCCCATTATAATTCTGTCGGCTCTTTCCACCAGGACCGGAAGCTCTCTGCAGTCCCCTTCGAGTATTTTCACCTTCGTCCTGTTGAGAACCGCGTTCGCGGAAAGGAATTCCGCGGCCTCCGGGTTGATTTCGGCCGCCACCACCTCGGCCCCCTTAACGGCCGCCGGAACGCTCCAGTATCCGATACCGGCGAACATGTCGACCACGAGCTCCCCCGGTTTGACCAGGGCCTTCATCCTTTCCCTTTCCCCGCGGTTTCCGGAAGACCACATGAACTTTCGCACGTCCAAGAGGAACCTGCACCCGGCTTCTCTGTGAAGGGTCAGGGATTCTTTCGATCCTGCCAGCCACCTCACCTTCGGCTTTCTCGTCTCACCTTCGATCGCCACCTGGAGGAACACGGAGTCGGCTCCCGGAACCAGGTCGAGAAGCGCCTCTCCTATTTCCCTTTCGTAGTCCGAAAGCTCCGGCTTAAGTTTGACCAGCACCTTGGTTCCGACCACCCTGTAGCTTCCCGGAAGCTTTTCCTTCAGGCGCTCCGGAATCCTTTCCGCGAGTTTCCGCTGCAGAAGGGAACGGATCATAGTTCTACCCTGTCGATCTCTATAACGTCCAGTTCGGCGCACTTTGCCGGAACACCCAGGATCTCGGAGACCGACGGACTGGTCCTCCCGTCATCCCCGGAAACCAGTTCCTTTATGTACAGTCCGGCCTCGGCCTTGACGATCAGTTCGAATTTTCTTGAAGTTATCCGCCTGACCTTCACGGACTTTACCTTCCTCTCCCTTTCCAGGTCCGATCTCCGGTGGAGAACCCTGGTCGGCGTCCTCTGCCTTACCGGACCCACCAAGGACTTCAGCTTTTCAAGGTCCTCGGGTTTCACCGGGGACCGGAGAACCACCAAGGCCCGGTAGGTCTTGTCCGGTCTTGCGGATTTCACCTTTCTAACGGTCTCGGCGTCGCAGAAGCGGAGACCCCTCACCTTAACGAAGGAACTCCGGTTTACCATTCCTTCCAGTTTCGCAAGGTCAGGTTTCCTCACCCTAGGCTCCTTTATTTCTATCACGAACGGCCTCCAGGCGAGGCACCTGGCGGACACGTCTTCCCTTCCCATTCCGTGGAATCTGTGGTCCGAACCTTTCGTCAGCTTCAGCGCGGGCTTCCCCACGAGTTCCTCGACCGAGGTCCGGTACTTGTCCCACCTGCACTGCGGAATTCCCCGCACCAGCTTCTGATAGTACCCGAATATGTAAATCGGGTTCACTCTCAGCTCCACATCTCCATTTTCCAGGTCGAAAAGCACCACGACGTCCGGCTTCTCCAGATCCGCGGTTTTCCCCGTGGCTTTCTGAATTAATTTCCCCATTTCCCGGTTAAACTCCGCCTTCAGCGGTTCGCAGTACTCGATCCCTATCTCTTCCCACAGTTTTTCCTCGGCCTCGGAAAGTTTTCTCGAAGGCACGCAGCCGACCAGGAAGGTGTCGAACTCGATCCCCTTCAGTTTTTTAATCGCTTTTTCCGCGAGTTTCTCGAGGTTATCGAAGAGACCGAAGCATACCGAGCATTCCTTTTCGGGTCCCGGTTTCCTGAACCTGAGCCTGAACCCGGAGAAGTTCGAGGGATCCGCGTCCGCGGTTCCCGAGTCGAACATCATGGCCGCCACAGTTCTGAGCGCCCTCCCCCTTTCCCGATTGGTCAGACCGGAAAGGAGCTGGGAAAACTGTCTTCCGAGACACGAATCGCAAACCGATTTTCTGATTAATTTTTTCAGCACCTCGATCACACGCTCACCTAAAACGGCAGTCTGAATCTCCTTCTCGATGCGGACTTCAAAAGCTTTTTGGCCTGCCGGTAGTTTCTGAGAAGCTCCCTTATCAGTGGTTCCGGGACACCGGAGCCTCTGGAAATTCTTTTTATCCTCGAGGAATTTATTATTTCCGGGTTTTCCCTCTCCTCCGGGGTCATCGACTGGATCGCGTAGGCCCATTTTTTCATCTTTTCCTCCTCGGTCTCGATGTCGATTTTTCCGAGCTTCCCGCCGAGTCCCGGGATTCTGTCCAGCACGCTTCTGAGCGATCCCATGCTCTGAATGGACTTTATCTGCTCGTAGAAGTCAGTCAGGGTAAACTTCCCGGACATTATCTTTTCCGCCTTTTCCTTCAGCCTGTCCTCGGACTCCACTTCCTTTATCTTTTCTAAAAGGCCTTCGAGGTCGCCGTAGCCGAGCAGCCTGGAGACGAACCTTTTCGGATTGAAGAGTTCCAGGTCCTCGAGTTTTTCCCCGGTTCCCACGAACTTTATTCTGGCTCCGGTCTCGGCGCACGCGCTGACCGCTCCACCGCCCTTGGCCGTCGCGTCCATCTTCGTGAGAATCACGCCGGACACCGGAACCGTCCTGGAAAACTCTCTGGCCTGAGTTCCGGCGGCCTGCCCCATGTCCGCGGGAATCACGAGGTAGACCTCGTCCGGCCTGACAGTCTCGTAAAGGCCTTTCAGTTCAGATGCGAGTTCCCTGTCCAGGGCGTTCCTTCCCGCGGAGTCGACTATCACCACCTCGAACTTCGAGAACCTGGAGAGACCCTCTTCGGCTATTTTTTCCGGCGGGCCGTCCCCTGTGTGACAACTCACGCCTATTTTTTCGGCAAGCTGCTTCAGCTGGTTCATTGCCGCCGGCCTGTGAACGTCGCACCCTATTAGGCAGGTTCTGAGTCCCTTCTTCCTGTACATCAGGGCCAGCTTCGCGGCCGTGGTGGTTTTTCCGGATCCGTAGAGACCGACAAGGAGGATTCTGGACGGTTTCAGCTCCACCTCGTACTCCCCGCCCACCAATGAGACGAGCTCCTCGAATATTATTTTCGTGAGGTGCTCCCTTTCGGTGACTCCCGGTAGGGGCTTTTCTTCCTTCGCCCTTTTACGGATGTTTTCCGCCAACCTGAGGACCAGCTTCACCGGGACGTCCGCCTGAATCAGCGCGCGCTGGAGATCCCTGATAACCTCGCGGAGAACCTCTTCGGTGATGTACCCGCTCCTCGCTATCTTCCTTATAGCCCCTCTTAGACCTTCGGAAAGTCTTTCGAGCATGGAAAAATTTATAAACTCCCGGATAAAAAAGAGTAACGGTGATTCTTTTGAGAACCCTGGTGCTTTTCAAGCCGGACGCCCTTCAGAGGGGTCTTGTCGGCTCGGTTATGGCGAGGTTCGAGAGAAAGGGTCTCAAACTCGTTGGCCTCAAACTCGTTCGCCTCGACGAGGCTTCGGTGAGGGAACTCTATCCGCACCTGGTTGAAAAGCCGTTCTTTCCGGAGATCGTGGAGTTCATGACTTCGGCCCCTGTGGTTGCTTCGGTCTGGGAGGGTCCGGAAAGCGTTAGCACGGTTAGAAGTCTTTGCGGGCCAACCAACGGGAGGGAGGCGCCGCCCGGGACCGTGAGGGGGGACTTCAGTTCGAGCGTTATGTGCAACCTGGTTCACGCCTCGGAATCTCCGGAAGCCGCGGAAAGGGAGATAAGGATATTTTTCGACGAATCCGAGATAGTTTCCTGGGAGAGGGACCTCGAGAAATCCCTACTGTCTCTAAGGGAGAGACCGAAAAGTTTATAAACTCCACCCTATAAGTAAAAGTGTGGCGGGTGATCGGTTGGAGTTCAGCGTTCTCGATCATGTCCTCGTGCCGAAGCACAGAATTCTTTCGGAAGAGGAGAAAAGGTCCTTGCTG
Organism: Candidatus Aenigmatarchaeota archaeon; assembly: GCA_015521825.1. Lineage (GTDB taxonomy): Archaea > Aenigmatarchaeota > Aenigmatarchaeia > Aenigmatarchaeales > JAADFI01 > WANL01. Next base: position 14,130 of record WANL01000021.1, on the reverse strand, counting down.
GAGAAGTTCAACATCTCCGAGATTCAGCTTCCCAAGATACTCGCGAACGATCCCGCCGTTAAGGCGCTCGGTGCTAAACCGGGAGATGTGATAGAGATCGAGAGACCGAGCCCCACCGCGGGTAAGACCCTGTACTACAGGCTCGTGGTGAGAGGATGAAGGGATTTTCCAGCTTGCTTAAGGCCTTTTCGAGGGACGTCGGATTCGTCCGGTTCCAGATAGACAGTTTCAACGAGTTCGTGGACAGGGGACTTCAGAGGATAATAGACGAGATCGGCGAGATCCGGCCGGATGTTCCCGAGGTCGGGGAACTGGTCATAAAGTTCGGAAAGGTCAGGGTCGGCGAACCGAGCGTCAAGGAGGCCGACGGTTCGACGAGGAAGATTCTTCCGGCCGAGGCCCGGATGAGGGACCTAACCTACTCGGCCCCGATCTACCTGGAAATGACACCCGTGGTTAACGGCAAGGAGCAGGAGACCGTGGAGGTTCAGATAGGTTCGCTTCCGGTTATGGTGAAGTCCAAACTGTGTCCCCTTTCCAAAATGAGCAGGGAGGAACTCGTGAAGGCCGGGGAGGATCCGGACGATCCCGGAGGTTACTTCATAGTCAACGGTACCGAGAGGGTTCTCGTTCTGATTGAGGAAATAGCCCCGAACAGGATGATTCTGGAAAAGCTCAAAACCGGAAACTTCAGGGAGGCCGTGAGGATAAACTCCGAGAGGTCCGGCTTCGTCCAGAGGCACCTGATAGAAAGGAAAAACGATGGGACTATATACATATCGTTCGCCAGCGTTAGAAGGCTCCCGCTCGTGGTCCTCCTGAGGGCCCTGGGCTTCGAGAACGACAGGGAGATGGTAGAGGCGCTTTCCGGCGATGAGGACGTCCTCTCCGAGTTCACTTATAACCTTTACGCTTCCGAGGTGGTTACCCAGAAGGACGCTTTCGAATTCATAGGATCGATGCTCAGGATTCCGGCCGAAACCCGGAAGGAGAGGGTGGAGCAGATTCTCGACCGCTACCTCCTGCCTCACATAGGCCAGGAAAAGAAGAAGAGGAAGGAAAAAGGGCTGTACCTCCTGGGCGCCGCGGAAAAGGTGATCAAACTCGCGCTCGGCAAGATTCCGGCCGACGATCTGGATCACTACATGAACAAAAGGCTCAGGCTTTCCGGGGACCTCCTTTCCCTTCTTTTCCGCTCGAGCCTCATCGGATCCTGGGGTCTCATAACCAAGATAAGCTACACCTACCAGAAGCTGGCTAAAAGGGGCAAGCTCCCGCCGGTTCACACGGTTGTGGAATCCAACACGGTGACGAACCTTCTCCAGTCCGCGCTGGCGACCGGTTCCTGGGTAGGCGGGCGAACCGGAGTTTCCCAGAGGCTGGAGAGAACGAATTACATCCGGACCTTGTCCCACATAAGGAGCGTTATCTCGCCTCTCACATCGTCCCAGGAGCACTTCGAGGCAAGAGAGCTTCACGCCACCCACTTCGGCAGGCTGTGTCCGGCTCAGACCCCCGAAGGTCCTACGATAGGTCTCAGGAAGTACCTGGCCCTGATGGCGGAGATCACGAGCCCGCTTTCCGAAAAGGAGAGGAGAAAGCTCCTGAACGCGCTTAAACTCGGAGACACCGGCCACCCGGTTTACATCGACGGGCAGTTCGCCGGGAGAACGGAAAACGGTGAGGAGTTGGTCCGGAGAATAAGGGAGATGCGGAGATCCGGCCTGGTATCAGGGTCCGTAAATGCTGCCTGGCACCCGCAGTACGGCGAGGTCAGGATAAACACGGACGCCGGAAGGGTGAGGAGGCCGCTGATCGTGGTCGAGTCCGGAAAGCCGAAACTCACCGGAGAGCACCTGGAAAAGCTCGAGAAGGGCGAGCTCAGGTGGCAGGACCTCGTGACCTCCGGAATTATAGAGTACCTGGACGCCGAGGAAGAGGAGAACGCTTACGTTTCCCCGGACGAGGAGTCCCTGACCCCGGAACATACCCACCTGGAGCTTTCCCCGTTGGCCGCGCTCGGGATATCCGCGAGCCTTTGCGTGTTCTCCCAGCACAACCGCGGCGACCGGGTCAATCTCGGGGCGAAAATGGTGGAGCAGGGCATAGGCCTTTATCAGGTAAACTATCCGCTAAGGACCGATACCAAGTCGAATGTTCTGACCTATCCGCAGCGGCCGATTGTGACTACGGAGACCGCGCCCATTGTCGGTCTCGACAGCCGGCCGAACGGACAGAACGTTGTGATAGCCATAATAACGCATCACGGCTACAACATGGACGACGCCGTGGTGATCAACCGTGCCTCAATCGAGCGGGGGCTGTTCAGGTCCACCTTTTTCAGGGTTTACTCCGTGGAGGAGAAAAAGTACTGGGGAGGTCAGGAGGACGAGATAGGTATACCGGACAAGGACGTCCGCGGTTACAGAACCGAGGAGGACTACGCGAACCTCTCCGAAGACGGGATAATCAACCTCGAGACGAGGGTTGAGGGGAACAGCGTTCTGGTCGGAAGGACCTCTCCTCTAAGATTCCTCACAACCGAGCTCATGGCAGGGGTGTCCAACAGGAGGGAATCCTCCCTGACGCTGAGGCACGGTGAGAGGGGGATAGTCGATAGGGTGTTTCTCACCGAGTCTCTGAACGGGAACAGGCTGGTGAAGGTGGCGGTAAGGGACGAGAGGATTCCGGAACTCGGGGACAAGTTCGCCTCGAGACACGGTCAGAAAGGCGTAATAGGTCTGGTAGCCGAGGAAGAGGACATGCCCTTCACCTCTTCCGGGATAGTTCCGGATATTCTTTTCAACCCTCACTCGATTCCGAGCAGGCAGACCATCGGGCAGCTTCTGGAGATTCTCGCCGGGAAGGTCGCGGCCCTTTCCGGGAAAAGGATAAACGCCTCTCCGTTTTCCCCGGTGACCGAAAAGGATCTGAGGGAAACCCTGAAGTCTCTCGGATTCAGGAGCGACGGGAGGGAAACCATGTACTCGGGGATAACCGGAGAGAAGTTCGAGGTCGAGATCTTCACCGGAGTTATATACTTCCAGAAACTCGACCACATGGTCGCCGACAAGATCCACGCAAGGTCCAGGGGTCCGGTGGCGCTTCTGACCAAGCAGCCGACCGAAGGAAGGGCCAAGGAGGGCGGACTCAGGCTGGGGGAGATGGAAAAGGACTGCCTCATAGCCCACGGAGCCGTACTGACCCTCAAGGAAAGGTTCTCGTCCGACAGAACCGTTGTACCCGTGTGTAAGGAGTGCGGACTCACAGCGGTTTACACGAGGTCGAAGGACAGGTACGAGTGCCCGGTCTGTAAAGGGTCCGAGGTCGTCGAGGTCGAGATGTCCTACGCCTTCAAGCTGCTGCTGGACGAACTCAAGTCCATGCTGATATATCCGAAGATAAGGGTGAAAGAGTAGGTGGTAGGTGTGATAGGCGCTATCGAGTTCCGGCTGCTATCCCCGGAGGTCATCAAAAAGATAAGCGTGGTCGAGATCACCAAGCCCGAACTCTACGATAACGACGGATTTCCCGTGGAAGGCGGGGTTATGGACCCAAGGCTCGGAGTCATAGATCCGGGTCTCAGGTGCAGGACCTGCGGCGGAAGAATAGGCGAGTGCCAGGGCCACTTCGGGCACATAGAGCTCGTCAGACCCGTTATCCACGTTCTCTACGCAAAGCTAATTCACACCCTTCTCAGACTCTGCTGTCACAACTGCGGCAACTACGCCGGCGAGTCCCAGGAGTGCGGCCACTGCGGGGCCGAAAGAAAGAAAATCAAACTCGAGAAGCCCCACACCTTCTTCGAGGACGGTGAGGAGCTGACGCCTCTTCAGATAAGGGAAAGGCTCGAGAAAATAACGGACGAGGCCCTGGAGAAGATCGGGTTCCGCGGAGGTAGGCCCGAGTGGCTGGTACTGACGGTCCTTCCGGTTCCCCCGGTCACGGTCAGACCATCGATAACCCTTGAAACCGGGGAAAGGAGCGAGGACGATCTCACCCACAAGTTGGCGGAAATCATCAGGATAAACCAGCACCTGAAGGATAATATAATCATCGGGGCCCCGGACTTCATAATCAAGGACCTCTGGGAGCTTCTCCAGTACCACGTTTCGACCTATTTCGACAACGAGCTTCCCGGAATACCCCAGGCCAGGCACAGGAGCGGAAGACCCCTCAAGACCCTTTCCCAGAGGCTGAAGACCAAGGAAGGGAGGTTCAGACACAATCTAACCGGTAAAAGGGTCAATTACTCGGCGAGGACCGTCATCTCACCGGATCCGTGCATCTCCATTAACGAGGTCGGGGTCCCGGTCTTCGTCGCCAAGGAGCTCACGATTCCGGAACCCGTGAGAAAGGACAACCTGGAGGAGCTGAGGAATCTCGTGAGGAACGCCGACGAGTGGCCCGGTGTCAACTACGTTATAAGGCCCGACGGCAGGAGAAAGAAGGTCACCAGGGAAAACGCCGAGGAAATAGCCCAGGAACTTACCGAGGGTTACATCGTCGAAAGGCACCTCAGAGACGGGGATCCGGTCCTTTTCAACAGGCAGCCGAGCCTTCACAGGATGAGCATGATGTGTCACAAGGTGAGGGTCACTCCGTGGAGGACCTTCACCCTGAACCTCTGCGTTACCCCGCCGTACAACGCGGACTTCGACGGGGACGAGATGAACCTTCACGCGCCCCAGACCGTTGAGGCCAGGGCCGAGGCAGAACTTTTAATGAGCGTTCAGAAACATATAAGGTCCCCGAGGTTCGGCGGCCCCATAATCGGCTGCAAGCAGGACCACATTTCCGGTACCTACCTTCTCACGAGAAAGGGGACCAGGCTCAGAAGGTCTCAGGCGTTCCAGCTCCTCTCGGAGTGCGGGGTCGTTCCGGACCTGCCGAAAAAGGAATGGTTCACCGGAAAGGAGGTCTTTTCCTTCCTGCTTCCGCCGAAACTCAATCTCGAGTTCAGGGCGAAGGCCTGCCGGGGATGCAAGCGATGCAAAAAGGAGAAGTGTGAGTACGACTGCTTCGTCTCCATAAAGGGCGGAAAGCTGAAGACAGGGGTCATTGACGGAAAGGCCATAGGCAGCGAGTCCGGAAAGCTCATAGACGTGATAGAGAAGAACTTCGGTACCGAGGAGGCCCACAGATTCATCGATAGGGTTTCGCTTCTCGGTATAAAGTACCTTCAGGTTCACGGGTTCACGATAGGACTCGACAACTTCGACATTCCGGACTCCGCGAGAAAGAAGATAAGAGAGTACATAGAGTCGGTTAAGGGAAAGGTCGTGGAGCTTGTCAAAAAGTACGAGAAGGGCGAGATAGAGGTCCTTCCCGGACTCACGGAAAGGGAGAGTCTGGAGATGCAGATCCTCAACGCACTGAAAGGGGTCCTGGACGTTTCGGAGGAAGTCGTCTCCAGAGTGCTTCCGGAAAACGAGGCTGTCGTGATGTCCAGGTCCGGCGCGAGGGGAGGAATGGTTCAGCTTGTGCAGATCACGGGCTGCGTCGGTCAAATGACCGTTCTCGGCGAGAGGGTGCATCGGGGTTACTACGGCAGGACCCTTTCGCACTTCAAACCCGGGGAGCTTTCGGCCGAGGCTCACGGCTTCGTGACGAATTCCTACAAGACCGGGGAGAACGTCCTGGAGTTTTTCTTCGACCTGATGTCCGGAAGAGAAGGACTCATGGACAAGTCCCTCAGAACCAAGCATTCGGGTTACATGGAGAGAAGATTGATGAACGCGCTTCAGGACATGAAGGTGGAGTACGACTTCACGGTCAGGGACAACAGGGGGGTCATCATTCAGTTCGTTCCGGGCGAGGACGGGATAGACCCTGCCAAGTCAGACTGGGGAGAACTCGACGTCGAATCCGTTGTTAGAAGCGTTATCGGGTGATGGTGTGACCGGGGAGCTTAAACTGCCGGAAAAGATACTTAAAAGGGTCGACGCGGTTTCCAGAAAGCTCGGGCTTTCGGAAGCCCAGAAAAAGAAGGTGCTGAAAAGGGTCGCCGAGGTTTACGAGAATTCCAGATACGAGCCCGGTGAGGCCATAGGCGTGGTGACGGCTCAGAGCGTTTCCGAGCCAGCCACCCAGATGACCATGAGGACCTACCATGTTGCGGGTGCGGCCCAGATTCAGGTCACCCTCGGTCTCCCGAGACTCATGGAGATCTTCGATGCGAGGAGGACGCCCACGACCCCGACCATGACAATTTACCTGAAAAAGGAGTGGAACACGAAGGAGAAGGCTCTCGATCTCGTTTCCCGGCTCCGGGAGACCAGACTCGAGGATATAGCCTCGGATGTTTCGGTCGACATTCTCAACAAAAAGGTAGAGATTTCCCTGGACCCGGAAAGAATGGAGGAGCTCGGGGTGAGCAGGGAAGACGTGGAAAAAGCCGTGAAGGAGAGCGTGAAAAAGGGTGTGAGGGTTTCGGCCAGAAAGGTAAGCGTCCAGGTGGAGGGCGAGCTTCAGGAACTCCAGAAAATGAAAACAAGGGTGCTTTCAGTTGTTGTCAAGGGAATTAAGGGCATAAAGCAGGCCGTGGTCACCAAGACCGGGGACGAGTGGGTGATAACGACCCTTGGATCCAATCTTCAGAAGGCCATGCAGCTCGAAGGCGTGGACCCTTCCAGGATAGTTTCGAACGACATTCACGAGATGGCCAAGACCTTCGGAATAGAGGCCGCGAGACGCGTTATAATCGATGAGACCGTGAAAACTCTCGAGGACCAGGGTCTCGACGTGGATGTGAGGCACATTCTCTTGGTTGCGGATGCCATGACCGTGGACGGAACGGTCAAGGCTATAGGGAGGTACGGAGTTGCCGGTTCCAAGGGCTCGGTCCTCGCCAGGGCCAATTTCGAGGAGACCATAAAGCACCTCACCACGGCTTCGGTTCGCGGCGAGGTGGATTACCTGGAAAGCATAGTGGAGAACGTGATGATAAATCAGGTGGTTCCGGTGGGTACCGGGATGTTCGAGCTGGTGTTCAGACCAGGAGGTGGTACCGGTGATAGAAAACGAGATAAAAAAGGCGAGTGAGCAGGGAAAGATAGTGATAGGGGCCAGGGCGGTTCTCAAAGAACTGAGGTCCGGCAACCTGAAGACCGTTGTGATTTCTTCGAACTGTCCCTTTTCCCGGGACTTCAGGAAGTACGCCGAGCTTTCCGGCACCGAGCTCGTGGAGTTCGGAGGGACCGGAAAGCAGCTGGGAACGGTCTGCGGCAAGCCTTTCCCGATCTCCACGGTGGGAATAAAGAAGTGAGGGAGAATGAGGGAGTTCGACACCGACACTGTCAGAATGATATCCCTGTTTGAGAGCATTACCGAGGCCGAGGTAAGGGACTGCGTGAAGTCGGAAGACGGTTCGGTGGTCTACTTCGTACTTAACCCCGGTCACGCCCCGAAAGCCGTGGGGAAGAGCGGGTCAACCGTGAAGATAGCCGAGAAGATGCTCGGGAAGAGGATAAAGGTCTTCGAGTACTCTCCTGAGCCCAGGGAGTTTCTGAAAAATCTGGTGCCTCGGGCCAGAAGCGTGGAAATCCGGGAGGATAAGGCCATAATAAGGATAGGGCCCGAGGAAAAGGGGCTCGTGATAGGGAGGAACGGGAAGAACATCAAGGTAATAAGGGAGATTCTGAAAAGGAATTCCGGAATTTCTTCGGTGGAGGTCAGGTGAGCTTTTCGAAAAGCGGGTCGCCGACCTCGGTCACGGATCCGGCCTTCAGGAGGCCGTACCTGAGGTTTTCGAACCTGGCGTGCGTTTCCTCGAGATCCAGCCTCGACAGGATTTCCCGCGAGGTGGTGGGAATGAAGGGATACAGGAGGATCGCTACTATCCTGGTGGATTCCAGGAGGTTGTAGACAGTGTTTCCGAGTTCGGACCTATCTTTCATTTTCCAGGGTTCCTTTTCGTTGAGGTAACCGTTCAGCCTGGATATCATTTTCCGCAGCTCACCGAGCGCCAGGTGAATTTTGAAGGAAGCCATCAGGGAGTCGATTTTCGCTACCGTTCTTTCGGCGAGTTCCTTCAGGTACGGGTCCGGAGAACCCGGAGGCACGAACCCGGAAAAGTACTTCTCGTTCAGTTTCAGCACCCTTCGAACAAGGTTTCCCAGACCGTTCGCAAGATCCGAGTTGCACACCTCCTTCAGCGCCTCTTCGGTGTAGTCACCGTCCTCGCATGTCGGGATTTCCCGGAGAAGAAAGTACCTGAATCTCTCGGGTCCGAATTTTTCTATCTGCTCCATCGGGTCCACGACGTTACCCAGGGTTTTCGACATCTTCCTTCCCCCGGAGGTGACGAAACCGTGGACCAGGATTCTTTTGGGAAGCGGCAATCCGGCCGAAAGAAGCATGGCCGGCCAGATGATACAGTGAAATCTCGAGATGTCCTTTCCTATTACGTGGACTTCCGGAGGCCAGAGTTTCCTGAACTTTTCGGAGTCGGTGGCGAAACCGGATCCAGAAAGGTAGTTCGTGAGGGCATCGCACCAGACGTAAATCGTCTGGGACGGGTCCCCGGGAACCTTCAGACCCCACCAAACCGTTGAGGACGGCCTCGAGAAACTTATGTCTTCCAGGCCGGAACGGATGAAGGAAAGGGCTTCGTTCTTCCTCGACTCCGGAATTATCTCTATTTCCCCGCTTTCCAGGATTTTTTCCAGGGCCCTGCCGTACTTCGAGAGCTTGAAAAAGTAGTTTTCCTCCTCCACGGCCTCCACTTCGCCATGGTAGGGGCACCTTCCGTTTTCCAACTCCCTCTCGGTCTTGAACGCCTCGCACCCCTGACAGTAAAGGCCCCTGTACTTCTTCTTGTAGATGTCCCCGTTCTTTTCCAGGGTTTTCCACAGCTTTTCGACCGCCGGTTTGTGGACCTTCGGATCCGAGGTTCGGATAAAGAAATCGAAGGAAACGTTCAGAAGAGACAGCATCTTCCTGTACTCGGCGACTATTCTGTCCACGAATTCTTTGGGCGCGAGCCCGGCCCTCTCAGCGGACTTCTGGTTCTTTATCCCGTGCTCGTCCGTCCCGGTTAGGAAAAAGACCTCGCGACCCTTCATTCTCTGCCATCTGGCGATGGCGTCGGCGATTACGGCCTCGAATGCAAACCCGGTGTGCGGCGGACCGTTGGTGTACGGGATCGAGGTCGTGAGGAAAAATTTCGTCATAAAATTAACCAGGAAGGTTTAATTATTTAAAAATTTAAGTAACTGTTATGAGAATAGTCCTCGAGGGTATAGACGGCTGCGGAAAGGACACCCAGATCCGGGAGATTCGCAGGAGGTTCGGCTTTCCGGTGGTGAAGTTTCCGGACTACCGGGCCAGGTACGGCGGGATCATCCGCCGGGTTCTTCGCGGCGATATCGAGCTTCCGGGAGACTCCGTGTTCTTCCTTAACCTGGAGAACATGAGGTCCAGACTTCCGTTTCCGGATCCCGCGGTTTTCAACAGGTACGTGACCTCGGCCTTTGCCTACAACCTGGAGAATCTGAGCGTTGCGGAGGCGGTCGAAATTGCGGAGAGAGCCGGGCTCCCGAGACCGGATCTCGTGATCCTGATAGACATTTCAGTTGAGGTTTCCGCCGGACGGAAGGGAGAGGATTCGTACGAGAGAAACGCGGATCTTCTGAAAAGGGCGAGAAAGAGGTACCTGAAAATGGCTGAAGAAGGGGTTTTCGGAAAGTGGGCGGTCGTCAACGGCGAGAGGGAACCGGAGGAGGTCCGTTCCGAGATTTTCCGGATAATTCAGGACACGATCTCGCCGCCGCCCGGGGGTAGAAGCCTCTGAATTTCGTTAAGGTCCAGTTCCTCTATCGGCTTTTTGTCTTCGGGAAGCGCCTTTTCCAGGAGTTTGAGCTTGATCTTTTTTGCTAACTCGCTCTGCGGCAGGTCTCCGGGAATCACGGTCACGAAGTACTTCGAGTGAAATCTGACGGACTGGACGTTTCCGCAAATCGGAACCGCGACCCCGTCCTCGATCTTCACACCCACGGCTATTTTAAGGTCCATTTTCTTGAGGTAGTTCTTCTGACCCCTTATCATGAAGGAACCCTTGGGGAGGTACTCCCCGGAGGGCGGAGTCTTGCTCACCTGGTCCGGACGCACCCAGTAGACATCAACGCTTATTCCCCTTTTCCAGGCCGAAGAGTACGCCGCCGCGAACTCCGACGCTTCCCTGACCGCCAGGGGGGTTATCTCCCTTCCGCCGGATTTGACCACGGTCAACGGGGCTCCGTGAATGTCGGCGTGGAGGACTATGTCGTCCTTTTCGAGGTGTTTTTTGAACAGAACCTCGTTCTGCGTTGCGTCCCTTCCGGCCACCACCAGGAATCCGTCCGTGGTGACGAACCACCTGAACTTTTCGAACCACTTTCTCTTCCTTTTCCTCTTCGGCTTCGGACCGTCGGATTTCTTCGGTTCGGCCTTCAGCTTCCTCATCCGGTACAGTATCTTCCTCCTTTCCTTCAGCGCGGACTCCAGCTTCGCCTTCGCCTTTTTCGATAACTCGAAGTACCTTTCGGCGTTTTCCTGGGGCGAGAGCCGGAAATCGATTTCCACATCGACTCCGAGGTCCAGGACCGCGATCCCCTCCCCTTCCCTTATCTCTTTTATGGCCCGGGTCTCCGGGGTGTCCTCGAGTTCGATTCTCCGCTTTATTTCGTCCCAGGAGAGCCCGGCTTCCCTCGCCCTCCGCAGCCCGGTGATTATGCTTTCCACGAGGTCGAATTTTTCGTAAATCGCTTCGGCCCTTTTCCTTTCGAGTTTTTCCCTTTCCCTCAGTTTTTTTATGGCCTCGGCCATTTCGGACTTTATTCTTTCCAGTTTCTCGAGTTCCTTCCGTTCCTCCGGAGGCTCCGGGACTTTCGAAAAGAATTCGTCCAGGACGTGGGTGAAGCTCTTCGCGGTTTTCCTTTCCCTGCCCTCGTAGATTTTCATGTCGAAGGGTGCGAAGTCCCTTTCCCCGTTGAGAATGATGAGCTGGGGGTTGAAGCTTTCCAAAAGCGACCTCATCGCCTTCACCAGGGCTCCGGCGTCCGTTTCCAGGAGTTCCGAACACGGAAGGTCCTTTTCCAGACCGGCCCGGGCACAGACCTCTTCGGCGTACTTTCCGGAAAGTCCGAGGTTGACCGCCAGGAACGGGGCGAGGGTCTTCCCGGATTTCTTTGCCAGGTCGAGGAGCTCGGCAGCCGAAAGGGAGAACGGGTTCGGCGTTCTGGGCGGAAGTGAATACGGCTTTTTCGGCAGGATCTGCCTGTCCTTCCATATCTGGACCTCGAGCGGCATTATTACGGTTCCGGAGGAATCGCAGAGAATGATGTTTCCCTTGGAAAAAAGCTCGAGAATCAGGGTTTTCTCCCCGGTTTTGATTTCCACTATTCTTTCGAAACCCGGTTGGTTTATCTCCTTTATTCTCCTGCCGCACAGGTGCTTTCTCAGGAGCATGCAGAACGGCGTCGGTTCCGGGAACTTTCTTTTGTACTCGGTCACGAACAGCTTCCCGGGTTCGTAGTAAAGGTCGAAAGAACCCTTTCCCGGCACCCAGATTCTCAGGAGCAGTCTCTTCCCTTCGGAGTAGATCTTGTCTATTCTGCCTCCCTCGAGGAGCTTCAGCTCCTTTACGAGAAACATCAGGTCCAGTGCGCTCATGTCCCTCATCGGAACCCCGAGAATATTTTCTCCCGGTTCCTTAAAAGATTTAAATTCCGGAATCTCTTTTTATTCCATGAAGCCGGTCAGGGACATCGAACTCAGACACGGGATGACGGTTTCCGACCTCGTTGCTTCGTTCTCCTCTTCCGGGGGCTTCACGGCTTCCGAGGTCTGGAAGGCGGTCGGGCTGTGGAAGGAAATGGTGGAGTCCGGGGACACGATCTTCCTGTCCTTCCCGGCCTGCATAGTCGCCACCGGTACCAGGGGGGTTCTCGTTGAGGTCCTGAAGAGAAAGCTGGCCGACGTGGTCATCACGACCTGCGGGACCCTGGACCACGACCTCGCGAGACTGTGGGCCGATTACTACTGCGGGACCTTCGACGCGGACGACACCGAACTCGCCGAGAGGGACATTCACAGAATAGGCAGCGTTTTCGTTCCGGCCGAGAATTACGGGAAGGTTATAGAGAGAAAGCTCGGTCCGATTCTCCGGGACCTCAGCTACCCGATCGGAACCAAGGACCTCGTCTGGGAGATAGGTAAACGAATTTCGGATCACCCCGGTGCCGAGAAAAGCCTCACCTACTGGGCCTGGAAGAACAGGATACCTGTTTTCATCCCCGGGATAACCGACGGGTCCGTGGGATCCCAGCTGTGGATGTTGTGGGAGGAGGGAAAGAAGAACCTCATCGACGTTTTCGCGGACGAGCACGACCTCAGCGATGTAATTTTTTCCTCGAAGTCGACCGGTGCCGTTATAATCGGGGGTGGGATTTCGAAGCACCACACGATATGGTGGAATCAGTTCCGCGGAGGACTGGACAGGGCGGTTTACCTCACGACCGCCGGAGAGTACGACGGTTCGCTTTCCGGCGCCAGACCCAGGGAGGCGGTTTCCTGGAAAAAGCTCAAGCCCGGAGCCGGCTCGGTTTGCGTTTACGGAGACGCGACCCTCACACTCCCGCTGATAGTCTCGGCCCTCACGGATTCGGTGGGACGGAGATGAGCCTCGGGTTTCGGACTGTCGGATTCGTTCGCGGTTTGATCGTAAAGTCGGTTTTTTTAATAATCTTTCTCGGTCTGCTTCTCGCCGCTTCTTTCGTTCTGCCCCCCGCCTTTTTCGAAAGGGTTTACCCGGTTTCCGGGCCCGAGAACCCGGAGCCGGACTACAGGGAGTTCTCGGTTACCGTCGGACCCGGAGGAAACTTTTCCACGATCTCCGAGGCCCTGGCTTCCTCTCCGGAAAACTACGCCGTAATAGTGCTTCCCGGGACCTACAGGGAAAATCTTCGGATTTCCGGGAGGGTGGTCCTCGGGTTCAACGCAACCGTGCTTCCGGAAAATCCGTATCTCCCTGGAATCGAGATCACCGGGACCGGAAGGGTCTCCGGGCTTCGCCTGGTTTTTTCGAACGGTACCGGCTCCTGGGTTCGGGGAACCTCCTTCGTCGGGCTTTACGTCCACGACGCTTCCGACGTTAGGTTGGAGGAACTCGAGATTGAAGGTTATCCGACCGGGGTGATAGTGAACAGGAGTTCCGGGGTTTCGCTGGACCGGGTCCGGGTACGCGGAACCGAGTGGAACGGACTCCTCGCCCTGGACTCCTCGGTTTCGGTCGGAGACTCGGTTTTCACCGGCAGCGAAAAGGCTCACGGCGTGGCGCTTCTGAATTCTTCCGGGAAGTTCCGGAATGTATCTTCCTTCGGGAACCACGGATACGGCTTTTACCTCGAGAATGTCAGGTCGGCTGTTTTCCGGTCCGTTTCGGCGTTTTCGAACACCTTCGGATTTTTCATTCAGGACTCGGCCGGAAACGAAATCCTCCTTTCGAACCTGAGTTTCAACCGCGCGGAAAACGTGAGGATGGAAAATTCTTCCGGGAACAGGATTTCTTCTTCGTACATAGGGTACTCGGAAACGGAGAACGGGATATACCTCAACGAGTCCCACGGAAATTCCTTCGTTAACCTGACCGTGGAGAGGAACAGGTGGAACGGCTTTCATTTCAACAATTCCAGACTTAACTCTGTTTCGGATTCCGTGATCCGGGGGAACGAACCGGCCGGAGTATACCTGTTCAATTCTCCGCGCACCGTAATTACCGGTTCGAAGCTAACGGAGAACCGGTGGAGGGGGGTTTTTTCCGTCGGTTCGCCGGGTCTGGTTCTGGAGAATTCTGAGGTGGTGAAAAACCTCGAGGGTGTGTACCTCGAGAATTCGGAGAATTCGTCCGTCACCGGGAACCTGATAGGCGATAACCCGCTTTACGGCGTGAGGATAGAGTCTTCTGACCGCGTCAGGGTGACCGGGAACGAGATTTTCGGTTCGAGGCAGAACGAGTGGGCCGCCGCCGTCGCGGTTTCGTCTTCGAAGGGCGTGGAGGTGGTCGGAAACATCCTGTATTCGAATTCCGCACCCTCGGACATAAAGGACTCCGAAGTCATCTGGAGGGACAACGGTTCCGGTCCGTGAATC
>WANL01000020.1 GCA_015521825.1 Candidatus Aenigmatarchaeota archaeon | reverse complement strand
CGGGTCAGAAATCCGGCGTAGAGTGCAAGCGCAAAAGCCGGCTTGACTGGATTCCGAAAAGCAAGGAATCCAGCCGCGAAAGCGTGGGCTAGCGAAACGCCGGGCGGTCTTGGTGGCTCCCGGTGATTTCAGAAAAGCTACCCCGGGGATAATGGAGTCGTGGCGGGCGAGAGCTCCCATCGACCCCGCGCGTTGCTTCTCCGCTGTTGGCTCCCCCCCTCCTGGCCGTGCAGTAGCGGCCAAGGGTGCAGGTGTTCACTGATTAAAGGGGGACGTTAGCTGAGTTTAGATCGTCGTGATCCGGCGGAACCGCGCGCAGTGGTCGGACGAGAGGGTCGCTACCTTCTGTGAAGTCCGGATCACCACGCGCGGAAACAGGTGATGAAAGAACCGTCCCATTCGAGGAACGGGAGTAGCTGTTGAACCATTCATTTTTCTTTCCGCCGGACGGCAAAGACAGATCGGTCTTTATCTTCTGGGGGTGCGGCACAGACCCGGTCGCTTCGGCGGCCGAAACCCTACCTGACCCGAAGGACGGATAAGTACGAAAGGAACATCCGTCCGCGGCCTCTGGTCTACCGGTTGTCCGTAAGGGCATCGCCGGGCAGCCACGCCGTAGCGGATAAGGGCTGAAGGCATCTAAGCCCGAAGCCGCCGGGAAAAAGAGGTAGGCGCAGGGGATAGACGATCCCCTTGATGGGACAGGGATGTAAGCTGCGAGCTTCGGCGAGCAGTTCAGTCCGCTGTCCCCAACCGCTAACCCTGACCTCGAGCCGGCCGAGAGTTTCTTTTTTAAATTTTTCTTCAGAATTATTTTACAGGTGAGCGGCGGAACGCGGCTACCGGACCGGTCGGCGGAAGGTTCGGCCGGAACCGGGGAAGTTCCGTCCACCTTCACAGTCCTTCCGCGGGTCGAGAGGTTCGCGGGAGGCGGTGCAAGGCCAAGTAGGCTGTGATGACGAAAGAGCAGCGGGTAGGCCGCTTAGATGAATGCCGCGGGTCCCTCTGATGACCGTTCGGGAAGGGACTTACAGAAGACGGGCTACCGCCGCACACCTTATCTTTTCAGAAATTTCAGAAACCTCGGCTTCCTTATAATCGGGATCAAAGGCTTTACCCTTTTTCTCACCTTCTTCTTCTGCTTGCTGCCTTCCTTTATCGCCTTTACCATTTTCTCTATCTTTTCCCGCACGGCTTCTTCACTTCCCTCGATTTCGAACGCCGTTCCTATCTGGACCCCGTCGGCACCGGCTTTGACTATTTCCTTCACCTGCTCCGGGGTTTTACATCCCCCTCCGTAGATGTAGGGAACCGAAAGCTGGGACTTCACTGCCGAAATCAGCTGCGGCGGGGCCGGTTCCGGCGGACCGGATCCGCTGTCCGTTATTACGATGTGTGCTCCCATGTACTCCCCGGCGAGGGCCGTGGCCGCCGCGAGATCGGCCCGGTCCCTCGGAATCAGGTTCGCGTTCGAGATCCACCCCACGGCCTGACCGGGTTCCAGGACGATGTACGCCGTAGGTATGACCTCCAGCCCGACCCTTTTAACGACAGGGGCTCCCTGAATCTGGGCCGTGGATAGCCAGTAGATGTCCCTGGAGTTCAGAAGGTACATGAAGAGCATGGCGTCGGCGTACGGCGTAATCGTCCCTATGTTTCCCGGGAAAAGCACGATCGGTATGTCCACAACGTCCCTTATCATTTTCGTCGTTTTGTCGAGAAGCAGACCCTGGGCGCCTATGGATCCTCCGACGAGAATCACGTCCGCTCCGGCCTCGTACGAAATCTCGGCCATCTTCGCGCCCTTTTCCAGCGGCTGCTTGTCCGGATCTATTAAACTGAGAAGGATCGCTCCGTCGTCCTTTATTTTTTCCAGGATGTACCTCTCCACTTTCCCCGGTTTCATGCGAAAACCCCCGCAAAATATCCGGATCCGGAATTTTTAAATCTACTCTTCACTCTATTACCACCGGTTTGGTGATCTTAACCAGCAAAATCTCCCTCTTAACCTTTTCCAAAACCTTTTCGAGCTCGGAGATTCTTTCTTCCAGAAGTTCGATTTTCTCGAGATTCTTCATTTTCCTTTCGAGGTCGGCGTTCAGCTTGAAAAGCTTCCGTTCGAGTTTCTCCGCGTCCTTCAGAAGAGAGGACAGTTTTTCAATATCCTTGAGCCTTTTTTCCACGAACTCGCGATTCTCCTTGACCGCTTCCCAGACCTTATCCACATCCGACTTGAGAGCGAAGACCTTTGCCAGCTCATCTTCCAATCCAACCACCGAAAAAATTTCGGCACGGGTCTTAATAAATCTTCCCTTTGCCAACGGCCTCGGCTATGTTCGGGCAGACCCCGGTTAGCACGAGCTCCTTCACGGCTTCGGAGTCCCTTCCCGCGACCTTCTCGACTCTTGCGAACAGCTGGGAGAACTTTCGGAACGCCAGAATCGCCGAGACCAGGGCGTCCCTCTCGTGCTTGTTTTTGATTTTCACTCCCTTCGGCACGAGCCTTTCCTTTTCCAGCGAGCTCAAGTCCTTTTTAGGTCTCACGAGAACGGCCTCGAAGGACGACCTGATTTTTTCTACAGTTGCGGGAGGCTTTGACCTGTCGGTCGAAACTATAACGGGCTTACCCTTTTCCAGAATCATTTCCACTACCTCGTCCCTGCCCATCCCTTTTCTGCTTTCCAGGAGAAGGACATTTCCGAAGAAATCCAGGACCGCCACGGCGGTCGTAGTGCCCGGATCTATTCCCACAATCACCCTTCTCAGAGCACCACCTGGATTAAATATTTCTTTGCGAGGATAAAAATCTTTCGTATGGGAGTGACTACGAAAAAGGGCGAAACCAGGATATTCCTCGAGGAAGGGAGGTTCGTAATCTACGGATACGAAAAGGACGGGAAGATCGAGGATAAGGTGAAACTCGTGCTTCTCGGTCCGGAAAGGAAGGAGTACTTTCTCATTCCGCTCAGGGACGGAAAGAAGCTGATGGTTCCGGCAAAACCAGAGACGAAAGAAGTCCTCAAGGACGGAAGGGTGGTGACCGTATAATTTATATTTCCCGGGTGCGGTTAAATTAGTTATGGAGAAAAAGATTTTGATTTTCGGTCTTGTCCTGATTTTCATTGTCGTTTCTGCCGCGGTGCTTTCTCTCATTTCCTACAGGGTCGAGCTGGTATCCGGGTACATTCCGATTTCGAAGGAGGAGGTTTCGGACCTCGAGGCCATGCTTCCGGAGGATTATTCCAGAATCTCCTACACGAATGATCTTCTGGTCATCCAGAACGTGAAGGCCGTGGGGGTGGCCGCCTGGTATTCACCGTCTCCGGAGGCCGTTGTAAGAATTGAGGTGGCGAGGTTCCCGAACCCCGCTTCCGCTGACTTCGCGTTTCGCAGCCTGAAGGAATTTCTTTCCGACTTCTCGGCGTCCGGATCCGACGGTACCGTGGTGTTCTCCAACGGGGAGATCGCCGTTGTTTACAGAAGGCTCGGACCGAATGTGGCCGCTCTCGGCGTGGGCCCGGAAAAGTACCTGCCGTGGATCCGGGAAAACCTTCCGGCAGAATGATTTTTAAGATTTTCTGCCTATATAATATAACATGTATTCACAGCCCGAATATCCCCCCTATCCCTGGACTTTGGATAGAAACGCTATCGGTAACGGTCTCGAGTCTGTTCTGAGTGTGGAGGAGGCAAGACATCTGTTCTTTCAGTATAATGGGAAATGGCCTGATTTTCAAAGTCGGTATGTGACTGTCAAATGGAAAGATGGCAGAATTTTGGTAAGAGATGGTGAAAAAATCTACGAGCTGAATTCGGAAGCGAGATGGGCGCTGTGGCCGGAAGTATTCGGCCCGGAAGCCGGCGGGGAGCCGGTCTACGGAAAGAAAGAGGGAGGATTGGGAGGTAAGCTGCTTTACGCTCTTGCGGCGATGGCGGTTGCGGCCGGGCTTCTTCTCGTACCCGGAATTTCGGAGCACAAACCCGGAAAAAGCGCTGAGAAATCGGTCTCAGTACCGGAACAGATTCCGACCGACACAACCGACAGGTATTCCGATACGGGTTCGGGCGTTGTCTCGGGCGCCGGTCCTCCGGGTCCGATCGACACAACTGACGATTATTCCGATTGTATTTCCGAAATCCGCTCCGAACTGGAAAGACTCACCGGGAAGCGGCTTCCTCCGTCTTCGGTTAAAGAGGTTATATCCTCCACGG
>WANL01000019.1 GCA_015521825.1 Candidatus Aenigmatarchaeota archaeon | reverse complement strand
TTAAATTATTACCTCTATTCCGGGTTTTGCCGGCTCGGCCCGGAGAGCTTTCGGTGACTCGGAGACGTCGCCCCTGACAACGGACACAGGACAACCGGCCTCAGAAGAAATGAAGTCCGAAGCCGAGGTAAGGTAGGAACGTTCCTCCTCCTCCGAAAGGGTTCCGCCTCTCGGAGCCGAAAGAAGCGAGGCAACGAACCTGACGACCTCCTTCCCCTGCTTTCTGATCTCCGAATCCTTCATGAGCTCCTTCACCGGATCCTCGACCTTGCGGGCCAGATCCCTCGCCCTGTACTTCCAGGACTTTGCGGTGTAGATCCTGACCTCTTTCCACTCGCCCTTAACGAGTTTTTTCAGCTCTCTGAGGTCTTCCAGGACCGTTCTCACAAGCTCTTCCTTCTCCTCGACCTTTCCGTCAACCTCCCCGGCTTCCGGCCAGCTCTCCAGGGAAACGAAGCCTGCCTTCCCCATGGATTCCCAGAGCTCCTCGCAGAAGTGCGGAGCTATCGGGGACAGCATGAGAACGTGGGTTTCGAAAAATCTGCGGAGCACCTCGGAATTACGCCCTCCCCTCTTGAGGTACCAGGAAAGGTCGGAGGAAGCGTCGAAAAGGAGCCTGTCGATGACCTCGCGGTATTCGGTTTTTTCGTAGAGCGAGGCAACCTCGGTTATTCTCTTGTTAATCCTCGTTTCCATCCAGTCGTCTATCTCCTTTCTCTCCTCGGTTCCGGAACCGTAAAGTTCGGAGAATCTGGAGAAAAACCAGACCAACCTCTTCGCAGCTGTCTTAACGAATTCCGGATCGAAATTCGCGTCGTCGAGTCCCGGAGACCCGGCGTAGGCCTCGGCCACCCTCACGGGGTCCGGACCCCACCTCTCGAGAGCCTCTCTCAGGGTTATGAAGTTCCCCTTGGACTTGGACATCTTTTCCCCGCCGACCTTGACCCACCCGTTAACCGATACGGACCTCGGCCACAGCGACTCCGGGAAGATCGCCACGTGATGGAACAGGAAGAAAACCAGGTGGTTCTGAAGCAGGTCCTTGCCCGAATTCCTGAAGTCGAGCGGGTACCAGTAAAGGAACTCCTTCCGCATTTCCTTCAGGAGGTCTTCGGGCACCGAGTTCTCCGCCGAGACCTCAGCCGGATCGCCCTTGCCGAGAAAAATGTAGTCGAAGAACGAAGGCTTCAGGCGGTTCACATCTATTCCGTACTTCTCCGGGTGCTCCAGGTACTTGGCCACGGTGTAGTACGCCATGTAAATCGTGGAATCGCTGAGGGACTCTATAACCCAGTCGCGGTCGAACGGAAGAGGGGTACCGAGTTCGTGCTTGTGAGCGCACGCCCAGTCGCGGAGCCAGTCCACGGCCTTCCTGAGATTTTTCTCGATCTCCGGAGGATAGAACCTCATCCGGCCTATGCACCTGTGGACCTCCTTCTTCCAGGCCGGGTCCGAATACCTCAGGAACCACTGGTCCCTGAGGATGTTCACCACGGTCCAGCTCCCGCACCTGCACTTCACCCTTTCCGGAAGCACGAAGTACCGCTCCGCCTTACCGGAGTTCAAAAGGTCCGAGGCTATTTTCTCCCTGGCCTCGCTCACCCTCATACCGGCGTACTTTCCGACCTTCATGACTCCTTTGTAAAACTCGTCGGCGTAGAGTTTCTTCGTCAGTCTCTCGAGGGTCTCCCTGTCCGTCACATCGCCGCAGATCTCGGCGGCCGGGCAGCCGCCGTACCCCTCGACTTCTATGACCTGCACCGGCTCACCTTCTGGCACGGCCTTTCTGAACGCCGCGTAGTCAAACGGTGCGTGAGCCGGGACCGACATGACCACGCCCGTCCCGAAGTCCGGATCCACGAACTCAGAAGGAAGAATCGGAACGGAATCCCCTGTTTCCGGATTAACAGCCGCGAGTCCCACCAAATCTGAACCAGGAAAGGTCTTGACGACCTCACCGCCGCCTTTCTGAAGCAGGAACTCCTCGACCCTGCTCCTGGACACTATCCAGACCTCTTCTCCGATCCTGATCTCGGCGTACTCGGCCTTCCCGTTAACCCACAGGTTGGTGACACCGTATACCGTTTCCGGCCTGAAGGTAATACAGGGGAACACGATGTTTCCCTGCCGGAATTTAACGAGGATCGATTCCTCGGGAACTATTCCGGCGTACTCATCGGGTCTGTCGTGGTCCCCGACGACTTTCCGTTCCTTCGGGCACCAAACCACAGGGTGGGTCCCCTTTTTCACCAAACCCTTTTCCCTGAGTTTCAGGTACTGCCATTCCACGAACTTGGAAAACGCGGGATTCAGGCTGGTGGTCACGAACTCCCTCCGCCAGTCCACCGAACCGCCGAGCGAGGAGAAATCCTCCCTCCACCTCCTTGGAAAGTACCGGACCCAGTAGGAAGGGTCGGAAAACTTCTCGACCTCTTCCTCCGGAACTCCGCAGGAAATCAGGATCTTTTTCTGCTTTTCGTCCCCCTCCCTTATCCTAAGGGCGGCGGATACTATGGGACCTCCGGTTGCGTGCCATCCTTGGGGTAAAAGAACGTTGAAGCCTCTCATCCTCTTGTACCTTGCCAGAAACTCGTTCCTCAGAAACGTAAAGGCATGGGCGATGTGCGGAACCCCGTTCACGTACGGAAACGGGAAGGTGGCGAAAAACTTCGGTCTCTCGTCCGGGTCCGCCTCGAAAATACCGGATCTTTCCCACTTCTCCCTCCACTTCCTCGCGATCTTCCCGAAATCCATGGTCACACCCGGAGCATCAGCGGGCTGTGATTCTCAAGTTCCTTACCGTCTCTCGGAGGGGCCGCGTGGATCCTGCCCTCCCAGATGTAAACCAGGGGCTCTTCCCCGACCTTCCGGCACGCATCGAAATAACTTTCCAGCCACCTCCTGTCTATAGGGTCCACGGGTACCTCTCTTATCCCCCACGGAAATTTGACGATCGCGCAACCGTTTTCAAGACCTTTCAGCACTCCTTTATAGTAGAACTGAATTACCTCCCATAGTTTTTTGTTCCCGTTAGCGATTTAAATAATTAACGGAAATAAATATCGGGCCCCAGTAGCTCAGCCTGGACAGAGCACCCGCCTTCTATCCAAAGAAGGTTCGAGGCAACGATGAGAGGAAAGCGGGGGGCCGTGGGTTCGAAAGCTCGGGTCTCCCACCTGGGGCACCAAAACTTCTTATTTTAGCGGAGCCAATTGTTTTCATGCTCCGGGAAATCGTTTCAGCCTTGTGGTTGCTGGCCCCGGCGTACGCGGCGAATGCCGTCCCGCCCCTGGCAAAGGGGAAAATCCCGATGGATTTCGGAAGGAAGATGCCCGACGGGAACAGGATTCTCGGGGACGGGAAAACCGTCGAGGGGTTCTCGGCCGGGGTGCTGGCCGGAACCGCCGTCGGTCTCGCCGAAGCCGCTCTTTCCTCCGGTGTGCCGGGTCTCCCGGAAATGACCCCCCTTACGGCATTCCTCCTTTCCTTCGGGGCCATGCTGGGCGACTCCTGCGGGAGCTTCATAAAAAGAAGGTTGGGAATGGAAAGGGGTGAGGAAGCCGTCCTCCTCGATCAGCTGGACTTCGTGCTCGGGGCCGCCGCACTTTACAGCCTGGTTTCCGGAATATCGCCCCTGTCCCTCGCAACAATGCTTCTCCTAACGCCGATCATCCACAGGCTCGCGAACATCCTTGGATACAGACTGGGGATAAAAAAGGTGCCTTGGTGATGAAAGTCGACTGCCATGTCCACACGGCGTACTCCTCGACGAAGATGTGGAAAAGGGACGGTTTCGGAAGACCGGAGGACGTTGTGAAACTCGCCTCGAGGTCCGGGCTCGGCGGAATCGCGATCACCGATCACCACGAAATTAAGGGAGCAAAGGCGGCCGAAAAGAAGGGAAAGCGCGCGGGGATTGTGGTCATTCCCGGTGTCGAGATACGGACAGACCTGGGCGATGTGCTGGCCCTTAACGTGACAGAAATTCCGAAGGGTTTCACAGCGGAAGAGGTGTGCGAAAACGTGAAAGAGATGGGAGGTCTCGCAGTTGCCGCCCACCCGTTTTCCTCTTCGCCGCTCCGGAAGGGCGGGGCGCACCTGACAGCCGAAGCCGTGGAGGTTCTGAACTCCTGGAGCAGCAGAAAGGACAATCTCAGGGCTGAAATCTTCGCCGAGGCATCGGGAAAGCCGTTCACGGCCGGAAGCGACGCCCATTTCCCGGAACTCGTAGGATCGGCCGGAATAATCTGTTCGGGCGAGACCCCGGACGAAATCATAGAAGAAATAAGGAAAAGGCGGGTCCGGGTCTTCGGAGGGGAACTCCCCGTCCTGAAAAAGGTCCGTCTGTCGTTCAAAAAGGTTCTGGGGCAGTTCGCATGACCCTGTACGCATCGAGGGAGAGGTTCGACGGAATTTCCAAAAAAATAGGCAGGTTCCTTTCCAGGCTTCCGCTCTCGCCGAACACCTGGACCGCAACCGGCCTCGCGCTCGCCGCGATCTCCGGGATCCTCGCCACCCTCGGGGCGTTCCTGTTATCGGCCGTTACCTTCGCGGTCTCCTCTGCCATCGACCTGGTGGACGGTTCAGTGGCAAGGGCGAAAAGGCGGGTAACGAAAAAGGGCGCATACCTGGACACGATCTCAGACAGGTACTCCGAGTTCTTCCTGCTCTTCTTCCTGCTGTTCTCCGGGTTACCGGACCTTTTCCTGCCTTCGGAAGCGTGGATCCTGCTCCTCTGTTTCGGAAGCGTGATGACAACGTACGCCAAGGCCGCGGCCTCGGAAAAGGGACTCGGCGAGGTCAGGGGCGGATTCCTGGAAAGGGCCGAAAGACTGGTGGGTCTCGTTCTCGCGCTGCTCGTATCGGAGTTCTCGAAAACCGCGGGTATCTCGGTAATGGCGTTTCTCGCCGTGGCAACGAACATCTCCGCCGTCCAGAGAATCCTCACGGCCTTCAGGAAATAGTCTCTATGAGTTCGGTCCCGGAAGAAAACTTTTTCAGCTCCTTCCTGAGGATCACCGGAACCGAGGAATCCCTCGGTTTCTTTTCGGACACGATGAACCCGGGCTTCTCGATGAAGGTTATGAACTTTCTGAAAACCTCGGCCCTCTTCCTCAACCTGGAGGCCGAAGCCTCGACCTCGGAAAGGACAGTTATCCTGTCTGTAGCAACGACGTCGAACGGAGCGAAGGAAGCGAAGTTCGTCTCGAAACCCAGGCGCTCGAGCTCCGAGGCCGTCCTCCTCTCGAATTCGTCCTTGGGCGACCCGCTCTCCTCGAATATCCTCGGTCTGAAATCCGCGCAAACCCTGCCGAAAAGTTCCTCCAGGAGCATAGCAGTCCCGAGAAGCATCCTCGAGGACGTCCTCTCGTGGTGGTACACAGCCTTTTTCGAAAGTCCCAGTCTGGAGGCGAGTTCGGACCTGCTTATTCCGTGTCTCTTTCTCGCGGCCCTCAGAAGCTCCGGGTCTATTTCGACGAAGAAGCCTCCGCGGTCCCTGTAAACCGCAGGGACCGAACCCTCCGAAATTATTTTTTTCACGGTTTCGAGGGACACCGACGGTATTCCGAATCGCTCGTAGATCACCCCGTCCAGAAGCCTCTCGCCTTTGGAGGTTACCCCAACGGCAAACGGATAGGCCGAAAGGGACCCCGAAAGGATTTTGAGATTCTTCGCGTGCTCCCTGGAAAGCGAGCCGAGGTCGAAAAGGACCTTGAACAGGAACATCTCCCCGCGCTTCGCGGCCAGGTCGAAACACCCCCTGAACCTGCAGACAGCGAAGCCTTCGGAAACGAGAAATCTCTCGAGCTGCTCGAGAATTTCCCTCTTTCCTGCCATAATATTTAAATAGAAACCAGGTATTAAATTTTATCGCGGACGGGTAGCTCAGCCTGGTTGCCTCGGCCAGAAAGAGCGCTAGTCTTATAGGACGGCTGAGCTGAGATAACTAGTGGTCGAGAGTTCAAATCTCTCCCCGTCCACCAAAGGGCCGGTGGTCTAGCGGCTATGACGCCACCCTTACGAGGTGGAAGTCACAGGTTCGAATCCTGTCCGGCCCACCAAGGGTGAAGCGATGGGATTCCAGGAGGACGTGGAAAAACTGAACATCAAAAGCGTGATAGTGGGCTCGGTGATAAGCGCCCTGGGCTTCCTGGTGGCGCTCAGCTGGAGGGACACGATAAAAGCCGCGATAGAAACCCTGGTTCCCAAAAGGGAGGGGCTGGCGTACATGTTCGCCTCTTCCGTCATCATCACGGTGATCGCGGTCCTGGCCGGATACATCCTCCTGAAGGTAGCGCAGAACTCGGTAAGCCCCCGTCGTCTAGTCCGGTCAAGGATCTCGGCCTTTCGATCGAGAAAGGTTGGAGCCAAGCGATGAAAGGAAAGCCGATGACACGGGTTCAAAGACCGGGAACTCCCGTCGGGGGCACCACTTTCCGAAAACCTTTTATACTTTTCACCTGAATTTTATAGCATGACCAAAACCATAGCCCTGATTTCCGGAAAGGGCGGAGTAGGTAAAACGACTACCGCGGCGAACCTCGGAGCCGCGCTCTCCCTTCTCGGAAAGGAGGTCGTTGTTGTGGACGGGAATCTCACTACACCGAATCTTTCGATCCACCTCGGAATCCCGCTCTATCCCGTGACCCTTCACGACGTCCTCAGGGGAAAGGCTGGGGTTCACGAGGCAGTTTACAGGCACAGAACCGGGCTGAAGGTCGTTCCCGCCGATCTCTCGGTGAACGCCACCAGAGGAATAAAGCCGGAAAAACTCAAGGACCTCGTTTCATCGTTCTTCGGGACCTCCGACTTCGTTTTAATCGACGGTGCTGCCGGTCTCGGCAAGGAGGCCCTGGCGGCAGCCGAAGCCGCGGACAGAGCGATAGTAGTGACGAACCCGGAGATAACCGCGGTGACGGACGCGCTTAAGACCATAAGGACGGTCGAGGACTCGACCGAAATCATGGGCCTCGTGGTCAACAGGGTAGGAAAGCACTCCCACGAACTGAAAGCCGAGGAGATAGAGGAAATGACCGAGTACCCGGTTCTTTCGAAAGTTCCCGAAGACCCGACGGTCCCCAAGTCCATTTCCCTCAAGGTCCCGGTGGTTCACTTTTCCCCGAAGTCGAAGGCGGCCAGGGAATTCAGGAACCTGGCGGAAAGACTGACCGGCCTGAGAAAGAGGCGCGGGTTCTTCTCCAGGATCTTCGGTTGGCTGAGATAGATTTAAATATCGGTTCCGGAAAATCTTTGTAGGTGAGGCGGATGCCGTCCCAATTCAGGACCCCGAGATTCTGGAACTGAGGAAGAAAATCGACGAAATAGACGGAAAACTGCTTCTCCTCCTTTCGGAAAGAATTTCGGTCGTGAAGAGAATCGGAGAGATAAAAAAGAGGGAGGGTCTCCCGGTAAGGGACCCGGTGAGGGAAAGCGAAAAGATAGGCTCTGCGGTCAGAAGGGCTTCTGAACTCGGAATCCCTCCGGCCATGGCCGAAGACCTGATGAAAAGGATAATCGAGTGGGCGAGGAGGATAGAAGATGATAGGGGTTCTCGGTCCTGAAGGGAGCTACTCGGACATAGTGAGGAGAAAGCTGGGTCTGGACGCGAAGTTCTTCGAAACCGTGACCAGGTGCCTGGAAGCCGTGGAAGCCGGAAAGGTCGAGAAGTGCCTGGTCCCGATAGAGAATTCCTTCGGAGGTACGGTCTACGAAACCGTGGATTACCTGATAAAGTCGGATCTCTCGATAACCGGAGAGGTCACCATGAGGATCCGGCACGCCCTCTGTACGGCAGGGAAAACCGGGGTCATATACTCTCACCCCCAGGCGTTCGCCCAGTGCAGGAGAAAGCTGCGCGAAAGATACCCGGGCGCCGAGCTCGTTCCGTGTGCCTCCACCTCTGAAGCCGCGAGAAAGGCCGCGGAAACCGGGCAGTCCGCGATATGCCACGAGCAAACCGGAAGGCTCTACGGGCTCGAGGTCCTGGAAACGGATCTCCAGAACGGCGACTCCAACGTCACGAGGTTCGTGATCGTTTCCCGGGAAAGGCTGGAAAGCGGAGACAAAACGTCCCTTGTGTTCACGTGCGACGACAGGCCCGGAGCCCTCTGGGAGATTCTCGGCGAGTTCGCGAAGCGCGGTGTGAACCTCAAGAAAATAGACTCGAGGCCCACCGGGGTTCTCGGTGACTACGTGTTCTACCTGGACCTCGAGGGCTCACCGTCCGAGGAAAACGTGAGGAACGCGCTGGAAGGCGTTCGGTCGAAGGTGAGGTTCTTCAAGGTGATAGGAAGCTACAGGGTTCTGGGTGAATTTTAAATGGTGCGGAAAAGATAAATTAATGGGTGGTCTTTTGTACGAACTCACGCCAGAGGGCCGGGAATACCTGGAAAACGGCCTCCCGGAAAAAAGGCTGATCCGGAAAATTCACGGAATTCTGGGAAACAAAAAGAAGGTCAGGGACCTCGTGTCCATGCCTGGTTTCTCCATCGCCTTTTCCTGGGCCAGGAAAAACGGCTGGGTTGAGGTCGAGGGAGAGTACGTTAAGCTGACCGAGGCCGGGAAAAGGGCGCTCGGGGAGAAAACCGAGATCGAGAAGGCGCTGGAATCCGTGGCCGCGTCCGGAGAGGCGCCGAAGGAGGCCCTCAGGGTCCTGGTTTCCCGCGGCCTGGTTAAAAGAAAGGCCGAAGTTCCGGACGAAATCGCGCAGCTGACTCCGGAAATGCTCCTAACCGGTGCCTGGAAGAAGGCGAAGTTCAAAAAGTACGACGTGAAAGCCCCGGCTCCGGCGGTGTACCCCGGGAAGAGGCACCCCTACTCCAGGTTCATAGACATGATAAAGAGGAAGTTCGTGGCCATGGGATTCGAGGAAGCGAAGTCCCCGATCGTGGAACTCGAGCTCTGGAACTTCGACGTCCTCTTTCAGGCCCAGAACCACCCGGCGAGAGAGGTCCACGACACCTTTTTCGTAGAAGGTTCGGGAACGATTCCGGACAGGTCCCTGTCCGAAAGGGTGAAAAATGTTCACGAAACGGGCTGGATAACCGGAAGTTCGGGATGGGGCTGCAGGTGGGACTACCGGAGGGCCGCTTCCCTCGTTTTAAGAAGCCAGACGACCGCAGCCAGCGCCAGGTACCTTTACGAAAACCGGGAAAGGCCGGAGCTAAAGATGTTCTGCATCGACCGGGTGTTCAGACCGGATGTGGTTGACAGAACGCACCTCATAGAATTCCACCAGGCCGAAGGCATAGTCATGGCGGACGGTCTCAACTTCCGCCACCTCCTCGGAGTTCTCAAGGACTTCTCGGAAAGGGTCGTGAACTGCGAGAAGGTCAGGTTCGTTCCCTCTTACTATCCCTTCACCGAACCCTCGGTCGACCTTTACGTCAGACACCCGGAGCTCGGCTGGATAGAGGTCGGGGGAGCCGGGCTTTTCAGACCCGAGGTCCTGGCGCCCCTGAAGGTGAAAAAACCGGTCATAGCCTGGGGTCTTGGTCTGACCAGACTGGCCATGATCTACCTCGGGGTTAACGACGTCAGGGATCTGTTCTCCAGGGACATCGACTGGCTCAGGAGGAAGGAGGTATGCCTGTTGTAGAGGCGGACATCCGGGACCTGAAAAGTCTGGGGGTAACCGAAGAGGAGGTCGAAACCGTAGGCGAAATGGTGAAGGCCGTTCTGGAGGAAAAGGAAGGCGATCTCTGGAAGTTCGAGGTGACATCGGACCGCCCGGACATGCTGTCCTCAGAGGGAATAGCGAGAGCGATTAAGGGATTTCTCGGAAGGGAGGTCGGTCTTCCGGCGATAAGGGCCGCGGAAGGCCCGGAACTTAAGGTGGGGAGCCCGAAAAGGTCCTGTGTGGTCGCCTTTTCTGTGAGGAACGTTGACCTCAGAGGTCCTGTGTTCAGGAACCTCATCCAGTTTCAGGAGAAACTCGCCCAGATCCTCGGCAGGAACAGAAGGGAGGCGGCGGTCGGAATCCACGACCTGGACAGAATCTCCGGGCCCGTTGTTTACAGGGAAGCGAAGCCCGAAGAGAGGTTCGTACCCCTGGAGATGTACGAAAAGATGTCCCTCGAAGAGATAGTGAAAAAGCATCCCAAAGGAATCTACGGCAGGGACTCCGGCTTCGGCTTCCAGGTTTTCGAGGACGCCGAAGGGATAATAAGCTTCCCGCCGGTGATAAACTCGGAGAGAACGAAGGTGAGCGAAGACACGAAGAACCTGTTCGTGGAGATCACCGGAACGAATCCGAAAACCGTGGAGGACGTAGCGAAGATAATGATTTCCAACCTGTGCGAAAGGGGATGGGCCGTGGAAAGGTGGGTGATCGGTGGTGAGGCGAGGCCGGACCTTTCGCCGAGACAGATTAATGTCGAGACCGCTTTCGTGAACTCGGTCCTCGGCCTTGAACTGAAACCGACCGAGATCTCCGCGATCCTGGAAAGAATGCGCTTCGGAGTTCTCGACGCCTCGGAAAGGATTTCCGTTCTTGTGCCGCCGTTCAGGGTCGATGTCCTCCACCCGGTGGACATCGTTGAGGACGTGGCGATAGGCTACGGTTACAACAACATGGTCCCGGTCTACCCCAAGGTTCACGGGATCGGATCGACCCTGAAGGAAACGGACTTCTCCGAAGCCGTGGCCGAGGTGATGATAGGCCTCGGTTTCCAGGAGATTCTAAGCTTCGTGCTGACCTCGCCGAAAAACCAGAACGAAAAAATGGGTGTCAGGACCGGGGGGGTTAAGATCCTCAACCCCTGTACCAGGAGGTTCACGACCTGCAGGACCTGGATCCTCCCTTCGGTGCTGGAATTCCTGTCGGCGAACTGCCACAGGGAGTACCCGCAGAAGGTGTTCGAAATAGGTGACTGCGTGGTACCCGGAAGCACGGAAACCGGGTTCAGGACGAAGAGAAAGCTTGCCTTCGCGATAGCCCACGACCGGGCCAACTTCACCGAGGGAAAGTCCGTGGTGGAGGCCCTTCTGCGATCTCTCGGGCTTTCCTGGGAAATCGAGGAGAAGAAGCATCCCTCGTTCATCGAATCGAGGTGCGCCTCAGTTACCGTGGGAAACCGGGAGGTTGGATTCTTCGGAGAGTTAAAACCCGAGGTGCTTCTGAACTGGAAGCTGGAAAAGCCGGTGGTGTGCGGGGAGCTGGACCTGGAAAGGGTGATGCCGTGAAGATAAGACTGCACGGAAGAGGAGGTCAGGGAGTCAAAACGGCCGCGAGAATAATAGGTAGGGCATTTTTCCTCTCGGGTTACAACGTTCAGGACTTCGCGATGTACGGGGCGGAGAGGAGGGGAGCGCCGGTCACGAGTTTCGTCAGGGCGTCCAGAGGCGAGATCCTGGAAAGAGGGTACATTTTCTCCCCGGATCTCGTGGTGCTGTTCGACGACACCCTTAACTTCGATGTGGTAAAAAAGGGTCTAAAAGGCGAGTTCCTTGTCAACACCTCCCAGAAAATCCCTGGAGCAAAAACCGTGGATGCCACGAAAATAGCGATGGAAATATTCGGGGCTCCGATCGTAAACACCGGGATGTGCGGAGCGGTCGCGAAAGTCCTCGAAATCGACCTCAGCCTGATGGAAAGGGCGATCGAAATCGAGCTGAAGTCCCTGGGCATCCGGGACGTGGGAAAAAACTTGGAGGCTGCGAGAGAATGCTGGAAGAGGGTAAGCTGATAAAGGAGGAAGATCTACCTTACGAGGGTGTTCGCGGAATCCCGCACATAAGGGAGGCCGGGAATGCCGTAAGGAGGAGAACCGGGGACTGGAGAATTTTCAGGCCAGAAATAGACCGGGAAAGGTGCGTGAAGTGCAAGATGTGCTTTCTGATGTGCCCAGATTCCGCGGTGTCCTGGAAGGAAGGACCGGAAATCGACTACTTCGTGTGCAAGGGCTGCCTGATCTGCGCGTCCGTGTGCCCGGTAAAGGCGATAAAGGTGGTCAGGGATGAAGGACCTGATAGACGGTAACGAGGCTGCAGCCTGGGGGGCCAGACTCTGTAGGGTCAGGGTCGTTCCGAATTTCCCCATAACCCCGCAGACCGAGATTATAGAAAAGCTCGCCGAGTGGAGGGAGAAGGGTCTGTGGAAAGGAGAGTTCCTTCCCATGGACAGCGAGCACTCGGTTCTCTCGGCCGCGATAGCGTCCGAAGCCGCCGGGGCGAGAACCTTCACTGCCTCCTCGTCCCAGGGTCTTCTGCTCATGACCGAGATGCACTACGTGGCCTCCGGGATGAGACTGCCCCTGGTGATGGTGAACTGCTCCAGGGGTCTCGCAGCACCGATAACCCTCTGGCCGGACAACAACGACTTCCTCTCCCTCAGGGACTCCGGCTGGCTTATGTTTTTCGCCCAGAACAACCAGGAGGTCCTGGACCTCGTTATCTCGGCCTACCGGATCTCAGAACACAGGGAGGTTCTGCTCCCCTCGATAGTAAACATGGAAGGATTTATCCTCAGTTACACCAGGGAGATAGCCGAGATTCCGGGCCAGGAGGAGGTGGACTCCTTCCTCCCGGAGTACGCTCCCAGGGTGGTCCTCGACCCGGAAAGGCCCATGTCTCTCGGAATCCCGTCCCTCCACGAGTACATGTACTTCAGGTCCCAGGTTCACGCGGCCCAGAGAAACGCGCTCAAAGTCTCGGAAAGGGTGTTCGCAGAGTTCGAAAAAACTTTCGGAAGGAAGTACCGCTGCGTTGAGGACTACAGGACGGAAGACGCCGAACTCGTCTTCGTATGCGCCGGTGCGCTTTCGACGACCATAAAGGCCGCTGTGAACGCCCTCAGGGAGGAAGGCGTGAAGGCCGGAATGGCCAGAATAGTAACCTTCAGGCCGTTTCCCGAGAACCGGCTCAGGGAGATTCTGGAGGGAAAGGAGAAAATCGTTGTGGTCGACAACTCGCTGTCCCCCGGGCGCGGCGGAATCATTCACTCAGAGGTTTCCTCGATTGCGGACTGCGCCGGGGTGGTGGTTTCTCTCGGCGGAAAGCACATCGGGAGGGACGACTTCGTCAAAATAGGTAAGAAAGCCGATAAAAAGGGCAGGTACTGGTACTTTTAGATATTTTTAAGCCTTAACAAATTAAATATTGTGAGGCAGCGGAAAAGGGTTAAAAAGAAATCGACCGCCGCGGTGGTTGCGGTCATCGTTATAATAATCATCACAATCGTACTGCTCTCCCTTCTCTACTCCTGGGTCTTCGGGATGTCGTCCCAGACCACCCAGGTGGCGGAAAGAACTGTAAAGACGCACTCGGAGCAGCTTTACTGTGTGAGGATAGATCAGGTCGCGAAAAACAGGGTGTACCTGAGAAACTGCGGCCCATGGACCATAAGGAACGAGACTCTGAACATTTTCCTGGACGGCAGGCCCGTGGAGTTCTCCCTGAACCGGGAAATAAAGGAAAATGAGGTGGGCTTCGTCGAACTGTTCGACCTGTACAGGTTCGGGATCGGTTCCCACGACCTCACGGTGTCGATCGGTTCCACGGTCCTGAAGAAAAAGGTCCGGGTGGAACCGGACCCGTCCGCCCTCGCCTTCTGGGACTTCGAAGAACCGAATTTTCTGACGGACTACGACAGGATAAACGGGCTGGAAGCCAAGATATTTGACGGTGTCTGCTGGGCCTGGAAAGGGGAATTCAACGGCCACTTCTACGAATCGTACTTCCTCGGGTGCGCCGACGCCCTTCAGATGGTCCCCACCTGGTCCGGAACCCTGAGTTTCTGCAGGTCGAGGGGCGGGTACCTCCCCGTGGTTTCTTCGGAGCTGGAAAACGAGTTTCTTACGAATTCGAGCGGAGCTTCCTGGATAGGTTTTTTCCAGGACTCGGACGGGGACGGGATCCCGGACGGGAACTGCGCGCCCGGGGACTGCTGGACCTGGCTGAGCGATGAGACATCGACCTACACGAACTGGGCCCCGGGCCAACCGGACGACGCGAGGGAGGGTGAGGACTGCGCCTCATTCTGGCAGAACTTCACCGGAGATCCGTACTCCCAGAGGGAATGGTTCGACCTTCCGTGTAACTTCATTCCGGCCGGATTCATGTGCGAGTACACCTCGGACCCCGGCGCCCTCCCGGTGGAACCGGAAAGCTTTTACCCACCGAAGATCGAGGACGGAAAGGTCCTTCTGGACGGCTACGACGACGGGATAACGATGTTCTTCACCGGGATCGATGAGCCGAAAACCAGGCTCTCGGTGTTCATAACAGTAAGGAAACCCGAGCCGTGGAGCTACGACAGGTGGATCCTTTTCAGGCCGAAAAGCTCGCTGACGTGGGACAACCCGAGCTACGGCCTGTTCCTTTCGGCGTCCGACGTCCTGAAAGCCTGCGTTCAGACGACCTCGGGATACACCTGCTCGGAGGCAAAGGTTGATTTCTCGGACCTCGAGCAGCACACCGCCGGCCTGGTCTACAACGGAACTCACATCTCGGTCTACTTCGACGGCTCGCTCCTGGCGCCGGTTCAGCAGACCGGGGAAATCCTTTACCCCCAGGAATTAAAGGTCCTGAGAGTCGGGGGAAACACCGGGGTGAACCGCGGGAAGTTGGAGGTTGACGACATCATGGTATTCTCTGATGCAGTCGACCCGAGAACCGCCTTCGGGCTTCGCTGAGCGCCGCGGGAAAAAAATTTAAAAGCCGGGGAGAAATTAATATTATGCCCAGGGTCAGAAAAAAGGCTCGGGAAAGGGAAAGGATCGCTGCCGGTGTTTCCGGCGGTCTCGGCGGAGCCGTAGCAGGGGTTACTGCCGCGATGATCTCCGGTTCGCTTCTCTACAAGCTTGCGGTCGCGGTTCTGCTGTCGGCGTCGCTTTCGGCGGGAATGTTTTTATTGCTGAAAAAGGTAATAAAAAAGTAATATGGACTTCAGAAGGTTCGCCGAGCTCCTCGAGGCCACCGGAGAGTTTCACAGGCTCGAAATAAAGGTTTTCCTCGCTCTCCTATCCCTGGGGCGCGGGCCGAGGACGGCCTCGGAAATAGCCGGGAAGTGCGGCCTTTCCACGACGAACACCTACAGGTACCTTTACTCCCTGGCGGACAAGGGGATCGTGGAGTTCGAGAAGAACTCACGCAAGGTCTTCTGGCTTTCCGGGATAAACCCGTTTCCCAGGGTTTTCAGCTTCGTCAGTAGAAAGTACCTGAAAATCAAAAAGGTGTTTTCCGAGCTCGCGGACCTCTACTCGGAGTTCGAAACCGGTGAGGTCTGGATGGGAAGAAAAAAGGTGGAAAGATGGAGCGGCGCCGGTGAATTCCTGAGAATAGCCTCGCTCGTGGTGGACGCCTCGGAAGAGAGGGTGGACATTCTCGCCGAGTTCCTTCCGGACGACATAGTCATTCTGGACTCACTTAAAAGGGCCGCGGAACGGGGCTGCGATCTGAGGGTTCTGACTCCGGGTCTCGAAGAGGGGATAATCGGAATCCTGAAGAAAATAGGGGCGAGGACGAGATTCCACGAAAGCACCCAGCTTCCCCTGGTTCTGGTGGCTGACGGGAAGCACGGCGTCCTGGTTGAAAACAGGGATCCGCTGTCCGGAACCTGGTTCCTCAACCAGACCACGGATTTCGCCGCGAAGTTCGAAAAAATGTGGGAGGAGGCCGGAGACCTGTGATACTGTTAAAAAACTGTACGGCGGTGCTGACGGAACCGGGAAGGATAGAAAGGAACGCGGATATTCTGATCAGGGAAGGGAGGGTGGAGATCGGAGAGACGGACAAGACGGACGAGGTCGTGGACTGCTCCGGTAAAATAGTAATTCCTGGTCTGGTTAACTCCCACACCCACGCCGCGATGACCCTGCTCCGCGGGATCGAGGACGACCTTCCCCTCGAACCCTGGCTCAGGGAGAAAATATGGCCGGCCGAAGCGAGACTTAAGGAAGAAGACGTTTACGCCGGAACCCTCCTGGCCTGCCTGGAAATGCTGAAAAACGGGGTAACGTGCTTTGCGGACATGTACTTCTTCGGGGAGGCCGTGAAAAGGGCTGCGGAGGAAAGCGGAATAAGGTGCGTTTTCTTCCAGGCGGTTCTGGACGCCGAAACCCCGGACTCGAAAACCCCGGAACAGGCGCTGAAAAACCTTTCGAGACTGAAGGAGAGCGAACTCTTCGTACCCGGGATCGGTCCGCATTCGGTTTACGCATGTTCCCAGGAAATCCTGGAAGCGGTTTCCGACCTTTCGTCCGAAGGTTACCCGGTTCACATCCACGTTTCGGAAACGGAAAAGGAAGTTCACGACTCGGTGAGGCTCCACGGAGCCAGACCCGTGGAGGTTCTCAAAAACACCGGACTCCTCGGTCCCCGAACCTCCGTGGCCCACGCCGTTCACCTCTCCGAAAGGGAGATCAGAATGCTCGCCGAGAGCGGAGCTACCGCCGTTAACTGTCCGGTGTCCAACCTGAAGCTATCCGCCGGGGTTTCCCCGGTGCCGGAAATGAGGGAAAGCGGGATCCCCGTTGCCTTGGGAACGGACTCCGCGGCCTCGAACAATTCGCTGAACATGTTTACCGAGATGAAGTTCGCCTCCCTGGTCCAGAGACTCAGGGGTAGGATTCTTCCGACGAAAGAGGTCCTGAATTCGGCGTTCGGATCAAAGGCCATCTGGAGAACCGGAAGGATAACCACGGGGTCCCCGGCCGACATAGCCATTATCGATGCCGATTCCCTGGGTCTTCAGCCGCTCAGATCTCTGGAATCGTGTCTCGTGTTTTCCTTCTCCGGACCGGTGTGGGGAACCGTTGTGAACGGGGAGCTCGTCGTGGAAAACGGAAGGCACAGAAACCTGGACGAAGAGGTCGTTATAAAAAAGGCTGTGCGAGCGTCCGCACGGCTGTCCGAATTATAAATATTTTTATAATTTATAAACGAAATTATAAAACAGGAAATAACTTTAAATATTTGTTCCTCTCATGAACTCTATATGGCGATGAGAGATTCTAACGGGGAGGGAAAGACCAAGGCGGACGAGGAACTGAGAAAGCTTCTCGAAGCGAGAAAAGCCGTTATAAAGGTAGTCGGTGTCGGGGGTGCCGGAAACAACACGATTTCCAGACTCATGCAGGTCGGAATAGTAGGGGCCGACGCTATAGCTATAAACACGGACGCCCAGGACCTCCTCTACACCGACGCGGATCACAAGCTTCTGATAGGTAAGGATCTGACCAGGGGTCTGGGCGCGGGAGCCGACCCGCACCTCGGAATGGAAGCGGCCAAGGAAAACAAGGACGAGATCAAAAAGGTCCTGGAAGGAAGCGACATGGTTTTCATCACCTGCGGTCTCGGAGGCGGGACCGGAACCGGAGGAGCCCCGATAGTCGCCGATGTGGCCAAAAAGCTCGGCGCCCTCACAGTCGGAATAGTAACACTTCCCTTCTCCATGGAAGGAAGGCAGAGAATGGACAACGCGAAGTACGGTTTGGAAGAGTTAGAAAGCGTGGTGGACACCCTCATAGTGATTCCGAACGACAAGCTTCTCGAAATAGTGCCGGACGTCTCGATCTCCACGGCCTTCAAGGTTGCTGATGAAATTCTGGTAAACGCGGTCAAGGGGATAGCCGAGCTCGTAACGAAGCCCGGTCTCGTTAACCTCGACTTCGCGGACATAAGGGCTGTGATGGGTTCCGGAGGTCTGGCGATGATAGGCATGGGTGAAAGCGACACCGAGAACAGGGCCGTGGAAGCCGTGGAAAAGGCGCTCACGAATCCACTGCTGGACGTTGACATAGAGGGTGCCAAGGGTGCCCTGGTGAACGTTTCCGGAGGCGCGGACATCACGATAAGGGAGTGCCAGGAAATCGTGGAGGCCGTGTCCTCGAAGCTTTCGGACGACGCGAAGATAATATGGGGAGCCCAGATCGTGAAGGAGCTCGGAGAAACCGTGAGGACGATGCTCATAGTTACCGGGGTTAAGTCCTCCCAGATCTACGGACCGGAGAAGACCTTCAGCAAGGAGAAGCAGAAAGAGATAGAGAAGATCCTCGGAATAGACTTCATATAATTTTAAATATTCCCGGCTCAGTGAGTTTTACTATGCCGTCGATAAGGGAAAGGATAAAAGAGTACCGTCGGGTTATATCGGTTGCGACAAAGCCCGACAGGGAGGAGTTCATCAACTCGGTGAAAATAACGGCTTTCGGAATAGCCCTCATAGGCTCTGTGGGTTTCGTGGTCTACCTGATCTACACGGCCGTGATGAAGCTTTTCGGTGGTTGAATTGATATACGCTGTAAGGACCACGGTGGGAAGGGAAAGCGCGGTTCTGACAACCCTTACAAACCGGGTGAAAAGCACCGGTCTGGCCGTGAAGGCCATGTTCAAACCGTCAGAACTGAAGGGCTACATCTTCGTGGAAGGAGAACTCCAGGACCTGGAAAAGCTCGTGGTCGGGGTTCCCCACGTCAGACGCCTGATAAGGACGGCCATCCCGATATCCGAGCTCAAAAAGTTCCTCGAAAGCGGAAAGGTCGAGATAAAGGTGTCCCGCGGAGACGTGGTGGAGATTTCCGGAGGGCCGTTCAAGGGAGAGAAGGGAAGGGTCGTGAGAGTGGACGAGGCCAAAGAAGAGGTCACGGTCGAGCTCCTGGAAGCTGCGGTTCCGATACCGGTCACGGTATCCACGGACTCTATAAGAATCCTGGAAAAGCAGGAGGAGGGTTGAATGGAAACGGTAAAGCTCCTGGTTGAAGGCGGGAAGGCCGCACCCGGGCCGCACACGGCCGGGTTATCGGCCATGGGTGTTAACATCGGTAAGCTGATCGCAGAGATAAACGAAAAGACCAAGGATTACGAAGGTATGCAGGTCCCGGTGGAAGTGAGGGTGGACCCGAAGACAAAGGAGTGGCGGATCTCGGTCGGAACCCCTCCGGTTTCTTCTCTGATCAAAAAGGAGCTCGGGTTGAAGAAACTCGCGAAGGCCCCGTTCGGAACCTACAAGCCCAAGGAAGGCGAGGAAGCGGAAAACTTTTCCGCGGATCTGACGAGGGAGCAGGTGATAAAAATAACGAAAATGAAGTTCGGGGAGGTCACACCGTCAGCCGTTAAGCAGGTGCTCGGAACCTGTCAGAGCTGCGGGGTAACCGTCGAGGGGAGGCAACCGAAGGAAGTCGACCCCACCGGGTGGAAAGATTTAAATACAGGGGAACAGTAATTTTTACCACTGCTTCGGCAGGAGGCGCTGGCCGTGAGCGATGTACTCGAGAAAATAAAGTACCTGAGGGAGAACTCGAAAAAGAGGAACTTCGTCCAGTCCTTCGACCTCTCGATAAATCTCAAGAACCTGGACGTGAAAAGACCGGAGAACAGGATAAAGGGAGAGGTCGTTCTCCCGCACCCGGTCCCGGGCAGAAAAATCTGCTTCTTCACGGACTCCATACCGGTCAGCAATCCGGAGGTAACCGTGATAAAAAAATCCGAGATGGAAAAAATAGGGAAGAGGGAGATGAAAAAAATCGCGAAACGGCACGATGTGTTCCTGGCCGAGGCTCCTCTCATGCCGACCGTGGCAAAGCTTTTCGGCCAGATTCTCGGACCGAGAAACAAGCTGCCGAGTCCTGTCCCGCCGGGATCCGATGTCGATCGGATCCTGGACCGCGCCAGAAGAACCGTGAGGTTTTCGGTTAAAAAAACTCCTGTGGTTCACTGTATCGTCGGTAAGGAAAACATGGAGGACGAGAAAATAAAGGAAAACATCGAGGCCGTGATCTCCTCGGTGACCTCGGCCCTCCCGAGGGGGAGGGAGCAGATAAAGAACGCTTATCTCAAACTTACGATGAGCCAGGCCGTAGAGGTGAAGGTGTGAAGGCGCTTGAAAGAAAAAAGAAGATCGTGGAAGAGCTGGTGAACCTGATAAAAAGCTACAGCACAATCGGGGTAGCCGACATAACCGGGGTCCCGGCAAACGTGATGCAAAAGCTGAGATCAGAACTTTCCGGGGTCGCTAAAATAAAGGTGGCCAAAAAAAGGATGATAAAATTCGCGTTCGAAAAGTGCGGAATCGACATGGAAGTGGACGGTCAGCCCGCCCTGGTGTTATCATCGGAAAATCCGTTCAAGCTCTCCATGCTCCTGAGAAAAACTAAAAGCAGTGCCCCTGCCAAACCGGGAACCGTGGTGGACAGGGACGTGGTTGTCCCGGCCGGCCCGACGGACATTCCTCCGGGTCCGGCGATCTCCACGCTTACCAAGGTAGGAATCCCGGCCAAGGTCGAGGGCGGGAAGATAACGGTTCTCAGGGACTTCACGGTCTGTAAAAAGGGAGAAAGGGTCACCGAAGACGTAGCTGCCGCCCTGAACCTGTTAAAAATAAAACCTATTGAAATAGGTCTGGAGCTCATCTCGGCGTACGAAGGCGGAACGGTCTACGACAGGTCCGTTCTCTCGGTCGAACCGGAAACCTACCTGAAGGATCTGGCAGAGGCGAAGGCAAGGGCCGTCGCTCTCGCCGTAGAAATAGCCTACCCGGCTCCGGAAACCGTAGAACCTCTTCTGATCCGGGCCCACGCCTCGGCCAGGGCCCTGGGAACCGAAGCCGGGATCCCGATCCCCGGTGTGATCGAGGACGTCCTGATTTCGGCTAAATCAAAAGCCGAGGCATTAAATTCAATCGTGAGGTGGTGAAATGGAGTACATCTACGGGGCTCTGCTGCTCCACTCGGCCGGAAAGGAAATCAACGAAGACAGCGTCAAAAAGGTGTTGGAAGCGGCCGGAGTAGAGGTCGACGAAGCCAAGGTAAAGGCGCTGGTATCCTCTCTGGAAGGGGTGAACATAGACGAGGTGCTGTCCAAGGCCGCAGTGCCTGTAACCGCTGCACCGGCGCCGTCCGAGAGCGGAGGAAAGGAAGAGCAGAAGGAAGAGAAAAAGGAGGACGAAGAGAAGAAGGTTGAGGAAGCGGCCGAGGGTCTGGCGAGCCTGTTCGGTTGAGGGGGATGAAAGAAAGCCTGAACGTGGAAGTACTTAAAGAGCGAGGTTTCGAAAGAAGGAAGTGCGAATCCTGCGGCTCGACCATATGGACCACCGGCTCCGGAACCTGCGGGGAGCCTCCCTGCGGGTCCTACTCTTTTTTAGGAAGGAAAAGGGCGGAGTTCGACATTCCTGGCCTAAGGAAAAGGTACCTCAAGTGGTTCGAGGACAGGGGACACGAGCCGGTATCGAGGTACCCGATAGTGGCAAGGTGGAAACCGGACACTTTTTTTACAGGTGCTTCGATCTACTGCTTCCAACCCTGGGTTCTTTCCGGGGACTCCGAGCCCCCGGCCAATCCCCTGGTAATTTCCCAACCCTCCTTCAGGGCCGAAGACCTTGAAAACATAGGTCTCGGAACCGCGAGGCACATGTCTACCTTCGAAATGATGGCGCACCACTCGTTTTATCCGCTTCCCGGCAATCCTTACTGGAACGAAAGGACCGTGGAGCTCTGCTTGGGATGGCTGAAAAGTCTGGGTCTGAAGGACGGGGAAATCGTGTTCAAGGAAGGGTGGTGGGAAGGCGGCGGAAACGCCGGACCCTGCTTCGAGGTGATAGTCGACGGAAACGAGATAGCCACCCTTGTGTTCATGGAGTACGAGGGACCGTTCGACGGAAAGTACAGAAAAATGGACATTAAGGTGGTGGACACCGGTTACGGGCTGGAAAGACACCTGTGGCTGTTAAGCGGGGCTCCCACGGTTTACGATGCGTCTTACCCGGAGGTCGTGAGGTTCCTGGAAGGGACGGCTGGGGTTAAGAAGGACGAAGAAGCCTTCCGGTGGTTCTGTTCCCTCGCCGGGAAAATCGAGAGCGGGAACCCGGAAAAGGCGAGAAAGGAAATAGTTGGACTCGTGGCCCGGAAAACCGGCTGGGACGAAGGGGAGCTTATGAAACTCGTTCTGAAGTACCATTCGATTTACCAGGTTGCGGATCACGCGAAGGCCCTCCTCTTCGTGCTGGCCGACGGCGTGGTACCCTCGAACGTCGGGGAAGGGTACGTGGCCAGGCTTCTGGCGAGGAGAAGCTTCAGGGAATCATCGGCTATCGGGGCCGACCTCGAAAAGGTCATCGAAATCCACGCGAGGACCCTGGGGCTTCCGGGTCTGACGGAAAGTCTGGAGGAAGTTTTCAGGATTCTATCGGCCGAGAGGAAGAAGTACGAAAGGGTGCTGTCCGAGGGAAGGAAAATAGTCAGGAAGATCGAGAAAAAAACAGGAGGTGTTTTCAGCGCCGAAACCCTGGTGAAGCTCTACGAGTCCCACGGAATCCTTCCGGGAGATGTTGTAAAATTCGCGTCGGTCAGGGTCGAAATCGGGGATGTCGAAACCAGGCTGGCGGCAAAGGGACCGTCCGGAAAGGTCGGACCGGAAACCGAACTGTCCTGCCCGGTGGACACCGAGAAGCTGGAAGAGGAAGCCGAGGTCCTGAGAGCCTCCGGGAAGGAGGTCGTGCTTAGCAGGACCTGCTTCTACCCGAGAGGCGGAGGTCAGGAGCCGGATCGCGGTTTCATAGAAAAAAACGGGGAGAGGTACAGGGTCGTCGAGGTGGTGAAGTCCGGGAAGGAGGTGATACACATCGTTGACAGACCCGGATTGAAGCCCGGAGATAGGGTGAGGTGCCTGGTAGACCGGGAAAGGAGGTTCAGGCTCTCCGCGCATCACACAGCGGCCCACATAATAAACTACGCCGGGAGAAAGATTCTCGGAAACCACGTGTGGCAGCACTCGGCCTTCAAGGATGAAAACGGGGCAAGGATAGACCTCACGCACTTCCAGGCCCTTGGGGACGGGGAAGCGGAGGCCATAGAAAGGGAGGCGAACGAAGTGGTGAAAAGGAATCTGCCGGTGACGAAGCGGCTTCTCCCCAGGAGCGAGGCCGAAAGGCTCTACGGCTTCAGAATCTACCAGGGCGGGGTTCCCATAGGAAAGAAGATAAGGATAGTGTCGATAAACGACATAGACCACCAGGCGTGCGGCGGAACCCATGTGAACTCGACCGGAGAGATAAAGGAGATCGTGATAACCGGAGTGGAGAAACCCCAGGACGGTGTGGTCAGGATAAACTTCGTGGCCGGTCCGGCTGCCGGGGAGTACAGGGAAAGGGCGAGGAAAACGCTCGAGGAATGCTCGAAAATCCTGGGAACGGAGGACGTGCTCGGGGCCGCGGTCGCGCTGAAGAAAAAAAGGGATGAGGCGGAAAAGAGAGTAGCCAGACTGAGAAAACGGCTGGCAAAGGCCGTTGCCGGGGTGGGTACCGGTCCCGTCCGGGTCGTCCACGGAGACATGAAGTACGTTACAGAGATCTGCAGGCACCTGTCCGAAAGGGAAAGGGCGGGCGCGGTCTTCGGAATCGACGACAGAATCTACGTGGCGGTTTTCTCGAGCATTCCGGAGATAAACGCCGGAAAGGTTGCGGCCGAACTGTCGAGAATCCTCGGAGGTAACGGAGGGGGTTCTCCGACCTTCGGAAGGGGCTCGGGGCCGAAAAGGGAAAATCTGAAAACCGCGGTAAAAGCCGCGGAGGTAGAACTCCGTGAAGCCGGAAAAAACGCTCCGTGAACTTACTAAAATCCTGGGTCCGGACCCGGTAGTGGCCGCTAAGAAGTTGGTTGGGGAAATCGAGGCCCTGGAAAGGGAGGAGCGGAAGCTACTGGAATTCGCACGCAGGAACGGGATTGAAATAGAGCGAGCAGATGCTCTCGATTAGCCTGTCCTTCGGAACCGGACCCTCTATGCGCTTTATGGTTCTTCCCTTGAGGATCAGGGTAGGTACGGTCTCGATTCCTTCGTATTCCGCGAGCTCCGGGTAAAGGGAAACGTCAACCCTCTCGAGCACGAGGGATCCGGAAAACCCGGCAACGAGTTCCATGAGGTCGGATTCCATCCGGGCGCAATCCGGACAGTCCGACGAGTAAAATTCCACGACCACCACTATGTTCCTGGATATCAGCTTTCCTTCTTCCTCCCTCGGGAGGGGACCGTTGAAAACGAGTGTCGGTTTCTTTTCCTCCGGAAAGGCGGACAGGACGGAGAACGCCACACCGCTGCCCAGGAACATGAAAAGGACGAACAGGGCGAAAAACTTCCTGAGCCTATCGTTCATTCTTCCGTTCCTCCACCGCCATTTTCAGCTCCTCTTCGTCCGGAACCCCGACCGAGAATACCTCCCCATCAAGGAGAATAGTTGGGACCGAGACTACGCCGAGACGTTCGGCCTTCTTCCTGCCTTCCTCGGTTTCCAGATAGGTCTCGACCACCTCGGCACCGGTCTCCGAAGCGACCTTTCTGACTACGCTGGTGGCGATGGGACACCAGGGGCAGGTCCTGGTCTTGAGGATTTCGATGACGACCATGGTTTTAATTGTCTTCCGTTATTTAAACCTTTTTTCCCCAATCCGCTTTCTTCCCGTAAACTCCTTTGAGGAAGAGGTAGGCGCTGGTGGCTGCAACTGCTCCCTGACCGGCGGCCACGACTATCTGGGGAACGCAGCCGGTTACCTCTCCTGCCGCGAACACCCCTTCGAGGCTGGTCTCCATTTTTTCATTAACCTCGATGTAACCGTCTTCCCTGAGTTTCACCCCGGCCGCCCTGGCGAGTTCTGTGGTAGGAACCATTCCTATTTCTATGAAAACTCCGTCGACCTTCAGGACCGAGATTTCCCCGGTCTTAACGTTCCTGAGCTCGAGTCCCTCGAGTCTCTCCGAGCCGAGAATCTTCTGGACCACGGAGTTCCAGATGATTTTAACGTCGCTCTCCCTCAGTTTTCTCTGATTGGACTCCTCGGCCCTTAGGGAATCCCTCCTGTGGATCAGGTAGGTCTCGGAGGCTATTTCCGAGAGGTAAACCGCAGTGGTCACGGCCGAGTCGCTCCCTCCGATAACGGCAACCTTCTTATTCCTGAACAGAGGACCGTCGCACGCAGCGCAGTAGGAAACCCCCTTTCCGAGGAATCTGTCCTCGCCCTCGACGTTCAGTTTCCTATGCCTGCCGCCGGTGGCGAGAATCACGGCTTCGGCCTCGAAGGTTCCGGCGTCAGAAACGACCTTCTTCGTTTTTCCCGAAAGCTCCAGGGACGCGACCTTTCCGAGGACTATCTCGCACCCGAACCTTTCGCACTGCCTCTTCATCCTTTCGCTGAGTTCCCTCCCGGTTATAGACTCTATTCCCGGGTAGTTTTCCACAACGTGAGCCAGGGACTGCTGACCCCCGAGAACCTCTCCTATCAAAAGTGTTTTGAGGCCCCTTCTCCCGGCGTAAATCCCGGCCGTCAGTCCGGCCGGACCGAGACCAACGATGACCAAATCGTACACCAAACCACCCCCTAGTATTCTATACCTTTTCTGAAAACCGGCTTCCCCGGCCTTTTAAGGTCGGTGATCTCGGTAACGAAATCCGAGACCTTCACGAGTTCGGGCGGCGGGTACCTGCCGGTGAGGAACACCGAGGTTCTGTCTGGAACCCCTTCGAGCAGCTTCACCACCCTGTCCGCAGGGATCAGGCCGAAGGATACAGCAACGTTCACCTCGTCCAGAATGAGGATATCCGGCCCGGTTTTCAGAACTTCCTCCGCCTTTTTCAGCGCTCTTTCCGCCTCTTCGAAGTCCTCGGGCTCCGGTTCTTCTGGATCGACGAACTCCGGGCGCC
Organism: Candidatus Aenigmatarchaeota archaeon; assembly: GCA_015521825.1. Lineage (GTDB taxonomy): Archaea > Aenigmatarchaeota > Aenigmatarchaeia > Aenigmatarchaeales > JAADFI01 > WANL01. The sequence continues at coordinate 3,316 of WANL01000019.1, read as the reverse complement.
CGAACCTGTAAACCTCGAAGTTCTTCAGCTTCAGCATGGCCTCCCCGGTGGGTCTGCCTTTCATGAACTGAATGAGAACCACCCGCATCCCGTGACCGAGTGCCCTCATGGCTATTCCCAGGGCTGCCGCGGTCTTCCCTCCGCCGTCCCCTGTGTACATATGGATCAGTCCCGTACCGAACACCTCTCGCACGGACGCTCTATCACCTGGTTCCCAAGGGAGCCGTACCTGTAAACGGTCACACCCTTGCAGCCGAGTTTCCTCGCGAGAAGGAAAACCCTTTCAACGACTTCCTCGCCGGCGCTTCCCGGAAGGTTTACGGTTTTGCTAACCGCGTTGTCCACGTGCCTCTGAAAGGCCGCCTGGATCCTGACGTGCCACTCCGGATCGATTTCGTGCGCGATCGGAAAGAGCCTCTTCAGTTCTTCCGGGACGTTCCCGGACGCCCTGGCCGAGCCTGTGCGGGAAATCTCGGAAAGGACGTCCTGGTAGCCCCTTTCCCGGACGAATTCGAGGAATCCGGGCGCGAACTCGCTGACCTCGACTCCGCAGATCCTTCTTGTGTAGAAAAGCGAGAAGAACGGTTCTATTCCGGAGGAGCAGCCCGCCAGAAGGGATATGCTCCCCGTGGGTGCCACGGCCGTGACGGTCGCGTTCCTCATCGCGCCGTAGTCGGTCCAGACCGATTCCTCGAAGGCGGGAAAGCTTCCCTTTTCCTCGCCGAGCTCCACCGAAGTTCTCCTGGCAACTCCGGATATAAACGACATAACCTCCTCCGCAAATCTAACGGCCTCCCCGGAATCGTAAGGTATTCCCAGGCGCGACAGGGCATCGGCGAATCCCATGACGCCAAGACCTATCTTCCTCGTCCTTTTGGCCGCCTCCTCCATTTTTCTGAACGGATAGCCCGAAGCGTCTATCATCGCGTCGAGGAACCGAACCCCGATCCGCACGATCCTCTCGAGCTTCTTCCAACGGACCCGCTTCCGGACGACCTTCGAAAGGTTAACGGACCCGAGGTTACACGATTCGTAGGCCAGGAGCGGGGTCTCGCCGCACGGATTCAGACCCTCTATTCTGCCGAGGCCGGGAACCGGATTTTTCCTTTCGATCTCGTCCATGAAAGCGAGGCCGGGTCCCCCGGTCTTCCAGGCCGAGCGCACGATCTTCTTCCAGAGGGCTCCGGCCCTGCCGGTGGAAACCGTTCTCCCGGTCCTCGGGTTAACGTACTCCCATTCGGAACCGGAAACCGCGGAGTCGATGAAGCGATCCGGAACCGCGACCGAAAGGTTGAAATTCCGGAACGATGCCGAGGAAGCCACGAACTTCCCGACGTCCGGGTGGTCCGCCGAAAGGAGCGCCATCATCGCGCCGCGCCTCCTTCCGCCCGACTTCACGACCTCGGTGGCCGTGTCGAAAACCCTCATGAAGGAGACCGGACCCGAGGCCGAGCCCCCGGTTCCGGAAACCCTGTCGCCCTCGGGTCTGATCCTGGAAAAGTTCAGACCCACACCACCACCCCACTGCTCGACTATCACGGTCTCCCGGAGGGCCTGAAAGATGGATTTCAGGGAATCGCGAAGCGGTATAACGAAGCAGGCCGAAAGGCACCTTCCGGTACCGGCGTTGAAAAGGGCCGGAGAGTTCGGAAGGAACTCGAAGTTCTTCATGACCTCGAAGAAGTCCTCCCTGTACTCCGGGTCGAACTTTCCGACCGTTTCCGCGACCCTTAGAAACAGGTCTTCCGGCCTTTCGTTCTTTCTCAGGTACCTCGCCTTCAGAAGAATTTCAGCCGACCTACTCAACAACGGTACCAGCCTCTTTTCTCAGCTCCTCGGCCTTTTTTCTCGGAATTCCGGTTTCCCTGACGAGTTCTCCGACGCTCTTTTTCAAAAGGTCCCTGCAGAACATCAGACCGGCGGCCGAGAGGAGCTCCTGGGACCTTCTGTCCAGGCTGCGCAGGACCGTTATCGGATACAGCCTTTTTTTCTCCAGGAGTTCCTTCAGGCTGCTCCCCCTCGGGTGGTTCCAGCCTATGACCTTTATCCTCCGACACGAAGCGTACTTAACGGCCTCGGAGGAGAACTTCGTGTTCGAGACCAGCCAGACCTCGGAGAATCCGGCGCCGCCGTCGTTGAGGTCCAGGAACCTGGCGTGGGTGTAAAGAACGGCCTTCAGACCGGTGTAAACCCCGGGTGAATTGTGGTACTTGCACTCTATCATCACTTTCTTACCCCCTTTTTTCGCGATAACGTCCACCTCGTGATCGACGCAGAAGCCCCGAACGATCCTGTGCCACTCGGTCTCGTAGCCGTATTCGGAAAAAAGCTCGGAAATCATATGCTCGAAGCTGTAACCCGCGGGTCCGAGGCGCATGACCGCTCCTTTAAGGTCGTACTTCGCGGCTATTTTCGGAGAGTACTTATCCAGGAGTTCGAGAATCATCCGGAGGATTTCCTTTGTGCTTATCCCGTTGTAAGCCCTTTTCTCTATCTCATTCGCTATCCTCTCGGCGAGGTCCTCCGAAGCCCCGGCCCTCAGGCAGGTTTTGATAATTTTTTTCCGCTGGAACCTCTCCCTCTTCCCCGAGGCCTTGGTCACGAACATAATTCTAATATGGGTTCATCTTAAATAAAACCGCAACGCCTTCTTTTCTCGTCAGTAACACCGGATCCAAAGAACAGAGCAGAGTGAACCGGTCCGTGGGTATCGAATATCCTCTTGGGTCAGGAAAATCCGCGAACCGATCAGCAGGTGACGTGAAAAACGCCCACGACCCGCTTCCTCCTGACCAGCCTGTTGAAAACCTCAGCGGCCTCCGGGGTCCTGGCAGCCACCAACTCGACTCCGTGAAGCCTGGCCTCGTTTTCAGCGTCTCTTTCCACGGAGCACATTCCGGACTGCCCGGTGCCGACGACAACCGCTTCCGGGTCCCGAGCGAGCAGGTCGAGAAGCTCCTTCCTGCTGAATGTGTGGCTTTTTTCCCTTTCCTCTATCTCGCCGTCCCACCAGACGACAACGTCCGTCCTGAACTCCTCGTTCCCGACCTTTATCCAACCGAAACCCGTCCCATCGATCATATTAAGTTATTTCTCTCTGAAGCTTAAAATTTTTTGGCCTGGGCTAAAAGATTGAAACAGTTTCATCGAATTTTACGTAACCTCGAAACAAGGGTGTTTCCATTCCTCGGTGCAGTTGATTTCTGCAGTTAAGTGAGCCGCATGCTCTTAGACTCCTCCGGCTCATATACCGTTTTTCCATAACGGAGTAAAATTCGCATAATTTAACGCACCATTAACCGACACTCCCTTACCC
>WANL01000018.1 GCA_015521825.1 Candidatus Aenigmatarchaeota archaeon | reverse complement strand
GTTCGAGGATAGGAAGGTGTTTTGCTTCGATCTGAGGGATATTGAAAGATGTTTGAAAAGAAGTGTTTAAATATTTATTGTAACAACAATTATTATTATGACAATAAAATTTTACAACAGGGAAAGGGAGCTCTCCGTTCTTGAAAGTGTTAAAAAGCCGTTTTTCGCCGTGATTTACGGAAGAAGGAGAATAGGAAAGACCCGCCTCTCCCTTAAATTCGTGGAAGATAAGGACCACATTTATTTCTTTGTTAATCCGAGAAAAAGCGAGAACCTCCTCCTCGAAGAATTTTCAGAAATTCTGAGAAAAAAACTGAATCTCAAAGAGTACGTGAGGCCGGGGAACTGGGAGGAGTTTTTCTCTCTTCTCTTCAGGTACAGGGGAATTGTGGTTTTCGACGAGTTTCAGTGGTTTCTGGAAGTAAATAAAAGCGTTCCGTTCATTCTGCAGAAATACTGGGATACGGAAAAAACCAAACCCTCCTTCATTCTAACCGGATCCACTGTAGGGATGTTAAAAAAGCTTTTCGAAAGGGAAGGCAGCCCGCTTTTTAAGAGAAGTGATGTAGTGATCCGACTCGGAGAACTGGAGCCCGGCGATGTCTTTAACATTCTCGAGGACCTGAAAATAAAAACCGTAGAAAAAAAATTCGAGTTCTTTCTCATTTTCGGAGGGGTCCCTTATTATTACAGGTTAATTGAAAAGTACGGGGTGAGGAATATTGAGACATGTTTAAAAAAACTCGTTTTCGACGAACTCGGGCCTTTGAGAAACGAAGTGGAAGAGGTGATGGTGGAGGCGTTCAAAAAGGAGTACAGAACCTATCTCTCGATTCTGCTGGCCATAGCCGAGGGAAAGACGAAAATGGAAGAAATTTCTTCTTACGCAGGGATAAAGCACACTTCCCTTCCCTACTACCTCGGAGACCTCACGGACCGTCTGGGCATCGTTGAAAAGCACAGAATTTCATTTAAGAAAAAATACGTGTACCACATTAAGGACAGGTTTTACAATTTCTGGCTGAGATACGTTTATAAAAACAGCAGCACCGAGAACTCAGAGCTGCTTTTCGAGAAAGTGATGAAAGACGTGAATTCCTTTTTCGGCTGGAGCTTCGAGACCACGGTCAGGGAAAATATTCTTAAGATTTTCACAGATTTCGAAAGAAAAATGAAGTATTACGGAAGCTTCAGGGAAGGTGGTGAGAGGAAGGTGTTCGACATAGACGCTGTGGCGTTGAACGAGCGAACGAAAGAAATCCTTTTCGCGGAGTGCAAGTGGCAGAGCAGAGTTAACGCCGAAAAAATCTGCGAAGAGCTGGCCGGGAAAACGGAATACGTGGACTGGCACAAAAATGAAAGGAAGGAGATCTTCGCGGTTTTCGCAAAGAGTTTTTCAAAGCGGATTTCCGAGTTTGAGGGCCGTCCGATTCGCTGCTTCGACTTAAGGGACATCGAGCGGGCGCTGGGTCGGAAGAAGCGCGCTACGTCCGTAAAATTTATAAACCGACGGGGGTAACTAAAATTAATGAAGAAGCTCGGTTTAATTCTGGGGTTTATCCTCTTTCTCCCAGGAGCATTTGCGCTTAATGTCTCGGTGGAAAATCCCGAACCCGTTATCGCGGGATCGTCCGCTTTTTTCCGGATTTCTCTTTTCAACGACGGTCCGCCGGGCTGGTTCTCCCTTTCGGTTCTCGGAACCAAGGCTTCCTGGGTGACCCTGGAAACGCCGGCGGTTTACCTTCCGGGTGGAGCGACCAAAACAGTTAAAGTCTGGGTCTCGCCGCCGGTGGACGCCTACCCGGCCAGCTACGTTTTCAGGGTCATAGTGTCCGGCGCCGGCGAAAGGGAGGAAGCGAGGGTGAACCTGATCGTGAAGCAACTCTCCGCGGCTTCCCTATCCGTGGTTAACCTCAGCTGCGATACGTGCGAACCCGGATCCCTCCTCAAAGCCGTTCTGGAACTCAAAAACACGGGTTCGAGGGCCCTGAGAGACTTAAAGGTCTCGGCTTCCTTCCTTGGAAGGACCGTGCAAAGGGAGGTTAAAACCCTGGAGCCAGGCGGCTCGGCCAGAATCTCGGTTTCCTTCGAAATTCCGGAGCGCTACCCGCCCGGAACAGAAGTCCTCGAAGCCAGAGCCGTTGGAGAGGAGATTCTCGCGAACGCCTCGGCGAAAATAAGGATACCCGAGGTAAAAAACATCGCGATCGAAAAACGGACGGACGAAGGGCTGTTTTCGCTTTCCGTGACCCTTAAGGCGAGGAACCTCGGAAACGTGAGGTCTGAAGCCGTTGTCTCGGACAGGGTTCCGGAAGCGTGGTACACGTTCTTCGTCGGTCCGGAGCCGTTTTCTAAAAACGGACTGTACCGATGGAAAAAAGTTCTCGCTCCGGGTGAGTCTTTCGAAGTGAACTACTCCGTGGTCTACTGGCCGCTGGTCCTCGGAACGGTCGCGGTGATAGTACTGATTCTTGTTTACCTCTACGGTTTCCGCCCGGTCTCGATAAAAAAGAGAACCCTGAGAAAAGCGAAGGTCTCGGAAGGCTCGGAGTTCACCGTTGTCCTCGAGATCAAAAACGGGCACAGGGAAGCCGAAGCGGTTGTGGTCAGGGACTTCGTACCCTCGATGTTCGAGGTGGTCGGCGGATTCGAAACCAAGAAACCTGTGGTCAGGAAGACTTCCGAAGGGGCGAAACTCGTGTGGAGGCTCGGAAAACTGAATCCCGGCGAGGAAAGGGTCCTCAGCTACAAAGTAAGATGCAGAATAGGAATAATAGGCTCGGTAAAGCTCCCGCCGGCTTCGGTGTCGTGTAGGGTCTCGGGTAAAAGGGTGCTGAAGAGGTCCGGACGCACTTCTATCAGGGGTGCCGATGAGTAACCTCGAAGAAGTGAGGGAAGGAAGGGTAAGGCTTCTCGTTCCCCGGATCGGAGTGCCTTCCAAAAAATCTCCGGTGTTTTACAATCCCGAGATGGAGTTTTCCCGGAACATTTCCGTGGCCTGTCTCTCGGTTTTTGCGAAGGAAACCGTCGAAGTGTGCGACGCCATGTGCGCCACCGGGGCGGCCGGAATCAGGTACAGGGTCGAAGCCGGTTCCGAGGTCTGGCTGAACGACAGAAACCCGGAAGCGGTCAGGTTGGCGGTGAAAAACCTCGAGCTCAACGGGATACCGGTCAGGAAATCAGGAAAGCTGTGGAAAGGTCCGGGGGTAACCGTAAGCAACGAGGACGCGAATGTCCTGCTGACCTCGGAAAGCTTCTCCGTTGTCGACCTGGATCCTTTCGGTTCGCCGGCCAATTTTCTGAACGCCGCGGCCAAAAGCGTGTTCCGAAAAGGATTGCTGTGCGTAACGGCCACGGACACATCGGTTTCGACCCATCCGCTTTCGGCGCTGAAGAAGTACGGAATACCGTCTCTGAAAAAGGGTCACGAAAAACCGGAGTACTACCCGGAGCTCGGACTGAGAATAGTCCTTTCCTCGATAATTCTCTCCTGCGCCAGGTACGGAAAAAGGTTCGAACCGCTTCTATGCTTTTCAAAAAGGCACTTCTTCAGGTTTTTCGGAAGGATCTCGGGCGCCCCATCCGGGATTCTGAAAAAATTCGGGTACGTATCCCACTGCTTTTCCTGCGGCAACAGATTCGTTGGTCCGGAATCCAGGTGCACCTGCGGTTCGAGAACCGAAATAACCGGACCGCTGTACCTCGGGCCGACGTTCGATCGGGATTTCGCCCGGGAGGTGGCCGGAAAACTGAAAGAAGCCGGATTCCGGGTGGAGTCTGAGTTCGTTGAACTCGTTTCGAAAGAGGTCGATACACCCCTGTTCTTCAGCCTCCACGAACTCTCGTCGAGAACCGGAAGGAAATCCGTCTCGATGGAAAAAATGCTGCAGGCCCTTGAAGAAAGAGGATTCAGGTGCTCGAAAACCCATGCCTCTCCGGTTGGATTCAAAACGGATGCGGGCCGGGAGGAAGTTCTCGAAACGTTCGCCGCAATCGGGAAGTGACCGTCGGTTCCGGTTGG
>WANL01000017.1 GCA_015521825.1 Candidatus Aenigmatarchaeota archaeon | reverse complement strand
GCTTTCCATCCGGTCGGCGGCCCGCGCGATTCTCGACTCTATTTCGGGCCAGCCGGTGCGCGCGAGAACCTCCTCGATGCCTATCGGGCAGGAGTAGCACGAGTACCAGCAGTTTCCGCAGCTTTTCGTGACCGTGGCCGAGGTCTTTAGGCCGGTCAGCTCGTTTTTAACCAGCTCTTCGTAGTCCACGGTTTCGAAGAATTTCCTTCCGGCTTCGGCCGAGAGGAAGATTCCAGGTCCGATATCCTCGGATACCGACAGGGTTCCGCTGATTTCCACAGTTCCCCTGGAGGTCCGGACGGTTGCGGTGTACGGTGCGGTCACGGTTACGGTTTCTCCGGCGGCCACCTCCGGATTCCCCACGGTCATCGAAACCCCCGCCCCGGGCAGGGAAAACTTACGCGGTACCCGGTTTCCTACCTCCTCGGCCAGCAGGACATTTATCCACTCGAGACTTCCTTTGTCGAGATCCGAGGCCACGGATTTAACCGCTTCCCCTATTTCGTGGCGGATCGTCTGCTCGAGAGACCTCTCCGCGAGTTCTACCGAATTCACGGCGGAAAAAGCCTCGGACACCTTCAGGTCCACCGACTTTGTTATCGAGGTGTGGAGCCTCGCGAAGTAGACCGAGACCAGCCCGACGGATACCACCAGTCCTATCAGCAGAACCATGCCAACCAGTCCTATTCCCTTACGCATACAGGGTCACCCGGTAGTCTTTTCCGTCCACGGTAAAGTACGTTTCGGCGAAGCCCGGATCCTCCGGAAGGTCCCCGGATTCCAGGACGAGGATGTCGCCGGCTCCGTCCGAAAGAACGAACCGGAAGTTCGTGAGGTACACCGAGAGGATTCCGGACAACGTCTCTTCCGCGTCGATACCGACTCCGTCAACGAAAACGTTTTTAGACCGCGTGACGGCTACAGCTTCCAGGATGTCGAAAACCCGGACTCCGTTTTCGTCCGTGGTCTCGAGAAACGAGAGAAGCGCATCCTCCGTTTTTACCGGCCTGTAGAGGTAGTTAACGTTCACCTCGGTTGACGCCCTGAGACTCACCGCCTTCGCCACGGCTTCCACACCCACGAAAAATATCACGCTGACTATTAAAAAAATCACCAGGAAGATGTACTTCGGAAGGAGGAGGAATCCTTTCACACCACCACCTCGATCCAGCCCGGCACGGTTCTGTCTCCGATGCGGACCGCGACCGGAAAGGTTTTCGCCACTCCGGAAGGCTCGCCCGTGGAAAAGACCCAGTACCGGTCACCGCCGACAATCGTTATTCTGTACGGTCTCGGGTACTCCGGGAGACAGGGCGGGTTTTCCAGCTTTTTCGAGTCGAAAACCCCTTTCTTCAGGTTTCCGTTTTCCTTAAGAGTGAAGCACGGGCTTCCGGCCACGGCTTCCCCGAAAATTATCGCGTTGCGGTCGTCGGCCGTTTCCTGAATCTTAGCCCGGAGATCGAGGTGGGAAAGGAGCAGTCCGAGGATCACGCCGATAGCCAGGATTATGGTGAGAACGTCCACCAGGGTTTCGGGCATTATCTCGCTCATCGTACCACCGAGATTTGGTTTCCCGCTTTTTTAACCGTGACCGAACCCGACACCGTTATACTTCCCGTTTTGAGGTCGTTAACCGGGTACCTGACGAGGGGCGCCGAAGTCCGTGTCTTCAGCGAGACCTCGGTTCCGGAAAGGGAAAAGGTGACTCCGGAGCCCTCGGTTTTCACACCGAGTTCGGTATCCGAGATCGAAATGACGTAGTCCCTTTCCGGCAGTCTTATCGTTGCCTCGAAGCCGTCCGAGATTTCGGCCGCCGCAAGGTAGCCGGCCAGGACCGACTGGACTATTCTTGCGTCCGCTGTTGTGAAGTAGTCGAGAATCGCGGTCCCCACCCCGGTTATCCAGACCGCGAATAGCAGCACCAGGATCAGCTGACCGGCGAAGATTATCATTCCGGTGGGAAGCTCCTGACCCTTCACGCTATCACCGACCTGATCTGCGGAAGGACCGAGGTCACCAGGATGTAAAGCGAGGCGACCACGGCCACGAAGAGGATTACGCCCATGAGAATCCACAGCCAGTTGGTCTGGGCCTTCACCTCAACACCCGCAGTACTTTTTTACATCGCTTACCCCGGCCTTCTGCGCGACCTCGTTTATCGACACTTTTTCCCGGTCCCCGAACATGCTCTGCAAACTTTCCGGAATTCTGCACATGGTACCGCCGGGATTGTTGCAGTCTATCGAGAGGCAGCAGGACCTGAGAAGATTCTCGAGGCTTATCGACTCGGTGCCGGGTTGAAAAACCGAAACGAAGAGGACCACAACACCCAGGAGGGCTATCACTGCCAGAGCGAGTATCACGATCGTGTTTATCGTTATGGAGATGCCCTTCATCTCACCACCTTGAAGCACTCCTCCCTGCACTCTGCTTCGCTCAGTCCTATTTCGTCGCAGAGTTCCAGGAGGGTTACTTTTCTTCCCTTGAACGTGACCCAGGTTTTTGAGAGATCCGACAGGAGTGGGTCGGACGAGTACGCCTTGAGGCACGCGGTCATGAGTGCCGACCTTTCCTCGGGTAGCGTCTGGATGTTTTTGGAATATATAATTATGAGGGCGGCCGCGGATATAAGTATTATCACCATGACCACAACCGTGTTTACGGTCAGGAACCCTTTCAGCATCCGAACACCTCGCACAATCTCTGCGCGGCGTCGCGGGAGACCGCTCCGAGCTTCAACTGGGAAAGGAATATAACGAATAGGACGAGGGCTATACCCAAAACCGCGATGTAAAACACGGTTTTCATCACCATTCCCTTACGCGCATTTTCCGTACTCCGAACCAACCTCCCTGACACATTTACCGACCTCGCAGTCCCCGTCGAACCTGCACACGCAGTCCGGAACCCCGTTTTTTTCCACGCAGATCCTTCCGTCCGGGGAGTTTTCGCAGGTGTCCGGGGTGCACACCTCCCCTAATTTCGGGGTTTTCTGGGACGTTATCCAGCCGTAGAGCGGGAAGAGCAGGGCCACGGTCACGAACACCCCGATCAGTATTATCAGCACCCTTTCGAGACTCGTGGTTCCGGCGGACATTCCGATCGCCTACGGCCACGACGCCATTTTATCGCCCACAATCGCCAGGCCGGCGCCAACCGCGGTTAAACCGGCACTGGCTCCGCACCCCAGTCCCGGAGCCAGGCCGACAAGACCAGCCGCTATTCCAAGCTTCTCCGCGACCTTTGCTGCCATGCTGTCCCGGAAGCAGAATCCGTCCTTCTCCTCGGCCTTAACCCACAGTCCCTTTTCCGTGGCATAATCTTCAGGAAACAGTAATTCTTCAGCTCGTGCTCCGAAATCTACACACATCTTTTTATTTTCTACCTCAATGCTTTTTTTACAATAGTAACTCATCGCACCTACCCGGTACCTTGCCTTACAGGGCGAGGCCGAGTAGAACCACACATCCGCCCCGTTCCTGTCCAGAGCGACGAAGGTGTAATTCTTTGCGT
>WANL01000016.1 GCA_015521825.1 Candidatus Aenigmatarchaeota archaeon | reverse complement strand
TGAGCAGCAAACCGTTCCTTCCGTCTTTTATAAGTTCTGCTGCTCCGCAGTAAGACGGAGAAGAGGTTATTACCGGGAGTCCGGAGGCCATTGCTTCGAGGACGACGAGACCGAAGGGGTCGTAGAGGGTGGGGAAGATGAAGGCGTTGGCTGAGGAAAATTGTTCATTTAGCTTTTCGGTAAAACCCATGTAAACAACCCTTTCCCCTACACCCAGTCTTTTCGCGAGTCTCAGGTACCTTTGAACGGGATCGCCTGGAAGCGATTTCCCGAAAATGAGCAGTTTCCCTTCCTTACAGTATCTCAGGCCGCGGATCAGGGCGTCGAGTCCCTTCCTCCTGAAGGGATTTCCGGCGAAGACGAAGGTCGGTTCAGCGGACGGTTTTCCCGGGGAAAATTCGGAGAGATTGACTCCGGAGTAAACCACATCGATCTTCTCCGGTTCGATTCCGTGAATCCTTTCGATCTCCCGCTTAACGAGCCTCGACATCGCAACGATCCTCCTGGCCTTCCTGAGATTTCTTCTCTCGGCACGGATCACGAGTCTCTGAACCGGCGAAAGCCTCCCGTCCACTCTGGACCAGTAAGCGTAGGTGAACTGCTGGTAGCAGACATCGGGTGTGAAAAACCTGGTAGCCTGAGCCACGGTCACGTCGTAGTGCCTAACCGCCCTGGCCAGGTTCACGGCAAGGGTCGCTTCGACGGTAAAGAGCGGTTCGGTCAGAATCCTGCTTTTCGGAAGTTTCACGACCCTGACGCCCTCCGGGAACCGGTGATGCTCGGCCGTGAAAACATCGATCTCGTGACCGGCCCTCAACCAGACGGGCGAGACCTCGAGAATGTACTTCGATGAATGGGTTCGGAGTGCGTGAGAAATCGCAACGCAGATTCTCATACAGAAAAAACGTCCCCGCGAGCATAAAAAGTTTAAAGCCCGCTACCTGAAAAGGTGTTTCCAGAAAACCGAAAGGGACTTGAGAGTCCTGATGGCTTCGGAGGGGTTCAAAATCATCTGCACGGCCTTGGGAACGAGGTAGGAGATCCTGAGGTAGTAGGATTTTTTGGCGAAATCGCACGCCCGGTTAAGGTAGTCGGATGGGAGTTCCGGCCTGGAAACGGTAGTTCTCATGGTTCCGTCCTCGTTGAGCCACTTCGAGAAGTCCTCGGTCTCGAGGTACCCGTTTTTTCTCGCCCACTCGTAGGCCTCGGTTCCGGGGTAGACCATGAGGGGGTAAAACTGCGCGGTGTCGCAGTTGAGTTTTTTCGCGAACTCCACCGTTTTTTTCACCGTTTCCTTCGTCTCTCCGGGCAACCCGAGAATGAAGCAACCGTTGACGAGAAGGCCTAAAACCCTTGTGTACTTCATGAACCTTTCCTGCATTTCCTTCGTGGTCCTCTTGTGAATCGCGTCCAGAGAGGCCTGGTCCGGGGACTCGAACCCGACGCAGAGCAGCCTGCAGCCGGCCTTTTTCATCCACTTCAGGGTCTCGAAATCGGCGTCCACCCTCGCGTTACAGCTCCACTTCAGCTTTATCCCCCTGCGGATCATTTCCTTGCAGAACTCCACTGTCCTCTTCTTGCTGACGTGAAAGGTGTCGTCCTCTATCATTACTTCCCTGACGTACGGAAGCTCGTTCTGAATGTACTCGAACTCGTCCACAGCGTCCCGGACGCTCCTCGCCCTGTAGGAGTTTTTGAAGGGTATCGGGCAGAAGGCGCAGTTAAACGGACATCCCCTCGCCGTGAGTATCGTGACCTGGGGCCAGAGAAGGGAGGCGTAGAAGTACCTGAGAATGCCCTTCTTTCCGAAGTGCCTTCTGTAAACTTCGGAGACCCAGGGAAGCTCGTCCAGATTTTTTATAAGCGGTCTCGGTCCGGTTTTCACGATCCTCTTTCCGGACCTGAAGGCCAGCCCCCTGACCGAGGAGAGCTTTCCTTCCCTTTCGAGGACCTCGGCAAGGTCCCTGACGGTGTAGTCGTACTCCCCAATGCACACCGAGTCGACCGAAAAGTTTTTCAGCGTCCAGGAAGGCATGGAACTCACGTGGGTCCCGACGAGGGTAACGTGGGCTCCGGTGGTTCTTTTAATCTCCTCGCCGATGCGGGCGTCGTTGTAAATACTCGGTGTGGAGGTCCCGAGAACCACCAGATCCGGGCCGAACTTTTTAGCGAAGGACAGCGTTCTTTTTTCGCCCCAGCCTTCGGCCACGGCATCCACGAGTCTGACCGCGTGTCCCTCCCGCTCCAGGACCCCGGTTGCGTAGGCGAGAAAGTAAGGATAGTAAAAGGTCCCTCCCTTTGTAACGCAAGGGCTCCTCGAAGTTCTCGAAAACTTCGGGAGGTAGGGCGGATTCAGCACCAGAACCTTCATAACTTAGAATTCCGGAACCTTACTTAAAAACTTAAGCCAGGATCGCGAGCAAAGAGATCAGGGCCTGCGTGCCAAGAATCGCGAGGACGAGGCCCCGCTCTCCGAGACCGAACCTCATGTACAGGTGGGTGACGGAACCTATTCTTTCCGGCGGGACGAGCCTCCCGCGAACGACCCTCCCGAAGCACTCGGTTGCGAACCTGTTCCGCGCCTTGATGAAGAATTCGATAAAGTAAAGGGAAAAGGATATCACCATGACCTTTTCTATTCCGCCCAGAACCGCTATAACCGCGGCCGTGACCCCTATGGAGTAGGAAAGGGAATCTCCTGGAAATATCCTGGCCGGGTACCAGTTAAAAAACAGGAATGCCAGGAGCGACGAAGCGGCGACGAGCGAAAGCAGGGAAACGATGGTGTTTCCGGTCAGAATTCCGTAAATTCCGGTGAAGGTGAATATCACGAATCCCATTCCGGCTTCCAGGCCGTTGAACCCGCCGAGCATGTTCACGACGTTGGAGCAGAATATCACGGCGAGGGGGACGAGAACCAGAGGGTAGAGCAGACCTACGTCCACTGTCCCTAAAAACGGAACAGTTATGCTGGTGTCCCCGGCCATTATCGCCATTAGCGGAACCGCCGCCGGTAGAGTGAGTAGGGGCTTCTGCCACTGCCGCAGGCCGACTTTTTTAAGACCGTACCTCGATCCGATGTCGTCCAGGATCCCTATGATCGTTATTATGAGTATCGTTGTTATGCCCGCGAAAAGCTGGGTGAATTCCCGGGTTCCGAAAACGAAGACCGAGGCCCAAACGAAAAAAAGCGTCCCTGAAAGGAAGCCGGCGATGACCGGAGGTCCGCCCATTTCCGGAACCCTTTTTCCGGATTTGTGAACATCCCTGCCGACGAGTCCGGACCTTTCCAGGAATCTGGCGAAGCCCGGAGTGAGGAAGAACGTCACCAGAAACGAGATCGCGGAAGCCGCGAGGATCAGAATCACTTAACCACCCTGTAGACAACTATTCCACTGTTTCCGAAGACCCGGGTGTTGTCGTACACCCTTTCGAATCGGTCGGAGTTCTCGAGCCAGGAGAGAAACTCGTAGGGCGTGGACTCGCCGTAGGGCACCGGGGAGAGCGTGAAAAGCTCCACTATAATATAATCGTAGCCGTGGGCTTTGATGTGCTCGTAGCTCGTTTCGTTGGCCCACATCCTGATAATATCCCTGTCCGGAACCACGGACTGAACCTTCCTGTGACACTGGTAGGCTTCCTGGTGGGCGTAGATTCCGTAGAACAGGGCGTCTTCGGGTGTGTTCTCCCTGATCCATCTACAGGCGTCCACCACGGAGTCCAGTTTGTGCTTGACCCCGATCATTCCGGTTAGCTTCAAAAACCCGTAGGGAGCGAGGACCAGAACTATGGCGAGTGCTGCGAGCGCCGCCCGCTTCCTGAACACAGAAGAGAGAAGCCCTATGCTCATGGCGAGAGCCGGGAACCCGAAGAGCGTGTACCTCACGGTGTCCTCGGTCCGGAACCCGAAGAATCCCTGGTGAACTGTTACCAGGGCGAAAACAGCCAGCCAGATTCCGAGGATCTTTGCCAACCGCTTCCTCCTCAGGTTTCTCAGGTTAAGCGCTCCGGCGAAGAGGAGGTAGGAAGCACTGGCGCCGTAGGCGAAGAGGAAGTAGTTGAGCCAGCCGAAGGACGCGACTCTCAACCCGGTCCCCTGCTGGGGAACAAGGGGAGCATCCGCCTTGTAACCGTGAGTTTCTATGTTTCCCTGGATCACCGGGCCACAGTCCCCCGGAAGACCGGGGAGGCAGAAAGCGCCGAAAAGGAGGAGGTTCCTGAGCAGGAAGGGGAGTACGAGAACGAAGGACATCCCGATAACCGTGACCGCTTCCCTGAACCTTTTTTCGGAGAGGAGGAAGACCGAGGAAACAACCGGGGCGAAGGCGCCTGTGAGGTCCGTTAGGAACGAAAGTCCGGAGAAAATTCCGGAAAGAACGGCGTACCCCCTCTCCCTGACGGCCAGGTAGGAAAAGTAGACCGAGAGAGTGAAGAACAGAATCAGGGATATCTCGACGTAGTTCAGGGTCCCGTAGGTCGCTACTCCGGGAAGAAGGAGGAGTGCCAGGGAAGCCGCCATGGCCGGGATCCGGAACCCGGCTCTCGACAGAAACAGGTAAACCGAAAGCGCGGCCAGGAGGGCGAAAACCGGGGGAAGCATCTTGACCGCGGTTTCACCGAAAAAGAAGCCCAGGTAGGTGAAGAAGAAGTAAAGCGGAAGTTTTGCGAACGGAAGCTTGTAAATATCGGTCTGGTGGTAAGGTTCGAAAACCGGAAACTTCCCGGTTTCCAGCATGTACCTCCCTATGGAAGCGTAGTAACCCTCGTCGCCGAAAACTATCGGTGTGGTCAGACTGACGAAAAGGTAGTAGAAGAAGGTTGCGAAAAGGCCGAAGAGCCAGACCGCAGTTTCGATGTCCCGGGATTTCATGACTTTTTATAGTGTTTACTTATTTATATTCCTTTGCGGAGATTTTTCATATGCGGGTCGTGCTGGTAAATCCGCCGAAACTCTCGGATTTTCCGGGGGACTCCTGCATCCCGCCCCTGGGTCTGCTTTACATAGCTTCGGTTCTCGAGAAGAACGGCCACGAGGTTCATCTGGTTGACGCCGGCCTCGGATCGGAGAAACCGGAGAAGGTGGCGTCCAGAGCGCTCGCTCTCGATCCGGAGATCGTTGGAATAACCTCGATGACGCCGACCTACCCGGCGGCGGCAGCGGTAGCCGGAAAGATCAGGGCCGAGGGGGTTTTCACGGTGATGGGCGGACCCCACGTGACTTTCAGACCGGAGGAAGCCCTTGAAGTCTGCGATGCCGTGGTCATGGGTGAGGGCGAGCTTTCCTTTTCAAAACTGGCGGAAGCCGTTTCCTCCGGAACCCCGCTTTCCCGGGTTCCGGGTATCTCCTTCAAAAAGGGGAGGAAAATCGTAACGACCGAGCCGTCGAGAATCCGGAACCTCGATGATCTTCCGATGCCGGCCTACCACCTCCTGGACTTCGAGGCCTACCAGAAAAAGTACCCGCCGAGCGCGGTGAGAAAAACCCCGTGGATATCGTATTCGTCGTCCCGGGGATGTCCGTTCGGATGTTTTTACTGCAGCGTCACCGAGTTCTGGGGAAGGGTCTGGAGGGGGCACAGCGCCGGGAGGGTGGCCGCCGACCTGAGGCGCCTTACCGAAACGTACTCGCTCGAATCAGTGTTCTTCGTGGACGACAACTTCACCTTCCGGAGGGAAAGGATAATGAACCTCTGCTCGGAGATAAAGGATCTCGGGATCGAGTGGTGCTGCAGCTGCAGGGTGGATCAGGTGGACGGAGAGCTTCTGAAAAAGATGTCCGAGGCCGGGTGCTGGAGGATAGGTTTCGGAATAGAGGCCGGGACCCAGGAGGTCATAGACTGGTACGGAAAGAGGATAACGATAGAGAAGGCCAAGGAAGCGGTTAGGCTGTGCAGGGAGAACGGGATATCTCCGTTCTGCTTCTTCATAATAGGCGCGCCTGTGGAAACCGAGGAAATGATGGAAAGGACCATCGAGGCCGCGAAGGAAATAGACCCGGACATAATAGGTGTCTCCTTCCTGACTCCGTTTCCGGGAAGCAAGCTGTACGACTACGCCGAGGAAAACGGGCTGCTTCTGACCAGGGACTGGAAGAAGTACGACGAAACCGAACCCACCATAAAGACACCGGTTCCCTGGGAAAGGATAGTGGAAATGAACAGGAGGATGTACCGCGAGTTTTACTTCAGACCGAAGTACATCTTCAGGAGGCTGCGGGACTTCGTGAAGAATCCGGCTCTCGTAATCAGGGGGCTCCGAACGATTTGGAAGTGGGTCAGATGAAGGTCCTGCTGGTTCACGAACTGTTTCCACCGACGGTTGCCGGCGGCGGGGAAATTATAGCCGGAAACACCGCCCTTCAGCTCCGGAAACGCGGGGTAGGTGTATCGGTTCTGACCACAGGTTTCGGCCCGGCTCGCTGGAAAGGGGTGAGCGTTTCCAGAATTCCGGTGAACAGGTTCCTCATGAATCTCTGCGTTCTCCCCGTTCTTAAAAGGGCCGCGGAAGCCGACCTGATCCACTGCTTCACCTACAATTCGACGATTCCGTCACTCCTGGCATCCAGACTGAGGGGAAAGCCCTGTGTGTGCACGGTCCTCGGAATTTACGGGAAGGAATGGAAAGAGATAAGGGGACCTGTCCTCGGAAGGCTGTGTGAAATCGCGGAGAGGATTCAGGTTTTCAGAAACTTCGACGCCACCGCTTTTCTGAGCGAGTTCTCGATGTACCAGGCCCTTGAAACGGGAAGGGTCCGGAACCCCGCGGTCACAAGACCGGGCACCGATCCGGAGAAGTTCAGACCCGGAAAGAAGGAGCCCTTCGTTCTCTTCGTAGGAAGGCTCAGCAAACAGAAGGGGATAAGGTATCTGGTGGAGGCCGCCAGACTCGTCCCGGACGTTGAGTTTCTCCTGGTGGGATCCGGCCCGGAAAGACCTCCGGCTCCGGAAAATGTGAAGTTTCTGGGAGCGATCCCGCACTCCCCCAGATTATACGATCTCTACGGAAGGGCACTGATCTTCTGTCTTCCATCCGTAGGCGAGGGTCTCGGACTCGTGGTCCAGGAGGCCATGGCCTCGGGTTGCGCCGTGGTCTCGACCGTCCCTCTCGATTTCGAGGGTGTCAGGATACCGCCGAAAAATCCGGAAAAAATAGCCGAGGCCGTTAGGTACCTTGCGGATAATCCGGGAGAGGCTAAAAGGATGGGGAGGAAGAACAGGAAAATCGCGGAGAGGTACACCTGGGACAGGTACGGAGAAAGCGTTCTCGACGTCTACCGGCGGGTGGTCGAATGATTTCGGTTATAGTTCCGGTCCGAAACTCGGAAAAGACGATCGGAGACCTTCTCGAGGCCCTGAAAAAACAGACTGTAAGGGAATTCGAGGTAATCCTCGTGGACGACGGCTCCACCGACGGTACCGTGAAGGTCGCGGAAGAGTTCGGCAAGGGTCTGGATCTCAGGATAGTGAAGCAGAAACCGAAAGGTCCGGCGGCGGCCAGAAACCTCGGTGTCGAAAAGGCCAGGGGAGAGATCGTTGTGTTCACGGATTCAGACTGCGTTCCGGACGAAAGGTGGCTGGAAGAGATGGTGAAACCGTTCGAGGACGAAACCGTGGTCGGGGTCCAGGGAACCTACCGGACCCTGAACAGGGAGTCGCTGATCGCGAGGTTCGAGGGCTACGAGATAGAGCGGAGACACCGGAGAATGGAAAGGAAAAAATTCACGGATTTCGTTGCAACGTTCTCGGCCGCCTACAGAAAGGAGGTTTTCAAAAAGTTCGGGGGCTTCGACGAATCCTATCCGGCGGCATCCGGGGAGGATCCCGACCTGTCCTACAGGATCGCCAAAGCCGGGGGTAAAATGATATTCAATCCCAGAGCATTCGTGTACCACAGGCATCCGGAAACCCTGGTAGAGTTCGCCCGCCAGAAATTCTACAGAGGTTACTGGAGGAGCCTTCTTCACAGGAAGTATCCGGAAAAAATGGCCGGGGACGCGTACATCCCGGTGGACATCCAGCTCTCGGTGGCGACCGTCTCCCTTTTCTACACTTCCCTGTTTTTCGTCCCAATCCTGGCTCCGGTTTTTCTGCTCCTGTTTCTGGCTTCCAATCTCGGCGCCATTCGATTTTACGCTTCCCGGGAAAGGAAAATGCTCCTCGCGGCACCACCTCTCCTGTTTCTAAGGACCTCGCTTTGGATCTTCGGGTTCGCGGCCGGAATCGTTAGAGAACTGCTCCTCAGATCTCGTAGCGGTACTTCATCGAAGATAGGAAGGCCGAACCGAGGAGAGCGTAGGGCCAGGAGGACAGGAGCCTCGAAAGGAGGGCGGCGGCGGTGACCTCGGCCGGGGAAAGAGGGTAAAGGGACGTGAAAAGGACGACGGCCAGAAGCTCCGAGGACCCGAGTCCGCCAGGAAGCATGGTGAGGATCGATACGAGAGAAATCAGGGGAACGAGGGTGAGAACCGGGAGAAGTTCCACCTCCAGCCCGAGTGCGAGGAAGGAAATGTAAAACACCGAGGCGTCGAGGACCCACACCGGAAACGATAGCAGGACGGATATCACGACCGATGAGAAGCCGTATTTTTTGAGGTTTCTCTTCAGCCTTTGAAGGAACTTCTCGAACTTCGGACCGAACCCCGGGAACGGGACGATTCCGGATATCTTCGAGGTCAGCCAGCCGGCGAATCCCTCGGAATTGAGAGCCAGGAGAAAGGCGGCGAAAACCGAGAAGTAAAAAACCACGGCCGTTAGGATCCAGATCCACACCGGGCCGCTGACAACGAATACCGACCAAACCGCCAGCGAAAGGGTAACGATGATGTCGGAAAGGCGTTCGAAAACCAGGGAAGGAAGGCTCCTTCCGACCCTGTAGCCCGAAACTTTTTTGAGAATGAGGTTTCTGGCAGGATCCCCTACCTTACCGGGGGAGAGGTTGGAAAGAAAGAGTCCGGAGGCGTAGACTTTCATTACGGTCGGGAAGTCCGGCTTTACGTCGCACCTCTCGAGCAGGAACTTCCAGCGGACGGTCCGTAGCAGGTATCCGGAGAACCAGAGGAGGAGACCGAGAAAAAGAAACAAGGGATCGGCACCGAGAAGGGTTTCGGCCACACTTTCCGGGCCGGAAAGCAAGACGAGGAGGCCGAGAATCAGCACGGACACAGAAAGGAGCGCGATTCTCTTCATGGTTTAAAAATCGGAGGGATATTATTTAAACTTTGTAATCGGGGGCCAGTCCGGGTCCATTTTCCTGGGGACGAAACCCAGTCTCGCGAAAAATTCTCCTATTCTGGAAATCGCGAACTTTGGTCCGAAAAAGGCGGAGATCCTCTTCTTCCCCTCGGTGAGATCCGGGAAGCTTTCCAGGAGGATTTCGCACGCCGTGAGACCCCAGATGATACCGCCCCCGCTCCAGGGTTTGGTCAGCCCTGCGGCGTCACCGAGGAGGGCGAAGCCCGGGTCCTTCGGCTGGATCAGACCCGAGGGTACCGGAGATCCGAAATCCGGACTCCCGAACCTTTCCCGGAACACGCGGGAAGCCGCGGAAGGTTTTTCCAGAACCCCGAACTCGGTGGTCTTCCCCCTCCCGAGCTTCCAGCAGAATCCGGAAGGAGTTGCCTCGACCTCGCAGCCGGTTCGCCCGTTCGGAACCCGGCGAATGAGTCCGAGTCTGAACTTCGGATCCGGCAGACCCAGACTCCGCCTGACAGCGGAAAGGGGTCCGTCGCACCCGAGAACGACATCGAACTTCATCTTCCCGCCGGCGAAAACGAAAGGTCCGGAGGATACCCGTGTAACCTGGGTTCCGGTCCTGACATCCGCTGAGGAGGAAGCCAGCTCGAAGGCCAGGGCATCCAGACCCTCCCTGTTCAGGATCAAAAGCCCGGGATCGAGCTTTACCCTGAAAACGCGGGACCCGAGCCTGAGATCTATCGAGCGGAGCGAACCCTCAACTATATCGTCGGCTCTCGGAAAGAAATCCCAGATCCTTGATGAGACCAAACCGGAGCAGGCCTTCTTTCCGGGAAACCGCGTCCTCTCGAAAAGCGTCACCCTGTAGCCGGCCTCGGACAGCTTCCAGGCGATGTAACTACCTACCACTCCGGCGCCGACGACGCAGACTCTCATAAAACTTTAATTCCGACCGCCATATTTATATTATGCTTTACTCCGAACTCGCCCGGACCTACGAAAAGCTGGAAACGACCCCGGCGAAAAAGGAAAAGACCTCGATCGTGGCCGGTCTTCTCAAAAAATCCGGCGAAGACCTGGAAAGGGTGGTTTACCTTCTCACGGGTTCGGTCTTCCCGGTGTGGGAAAAGAAGGAAATCGGAGTGGCCGGAAACCTGATGATAAGGGCGATATCCCTGGCGACCGGATTTCCGGAGAGCGAGGTAGCCGGAAAGTTCAGGGAAACCGGAGATCTCGGAAAAACCGCGGAGTTCTGCGTGTCCGGGAAAAAGCAGAGAAGCCTGGTGAAAAGGGAACTGACCGTGGCCTCGGTTTTCGACACCCTGAGAAAGGTGTGCGTCCAGGAGGGTCCGGGAAGCGTGGACAGGAAGATATCGCTCGTGGCCTCGCTTCTGTCCTCGGCATCCCCTTTAGAAGCCAGGTACATAACGAGGACCGTTCTCGAAGACCTGAGGGTCGGTGTCGCCGAAGGGATTCTGAGGGACGCGATTTCGCTGGCCTTTTCGGTCGGGGCATCCCTCGTTGAGAACGCCTGGTACCTGAATCCGAACTACGCCGAGATAGCGAGAATCGCGAGGGATTCCGGGGAAGAGGGTCTCAAAAAGGTAGACCTCGAGTTCGGAAGGCCGGTTGCGGTTCTTCTGGCCGAGAAGGCCGGAAGCCTGAAGGAGGCCATGAGGGCGTACAAAAACTTTGCCGTGGAGACGAAGTACGACGGACTGAGGATGGTTATTCAGAAATCCGGAGGGAGGGTCTGGATATTCACCAGAAGGCTCGAGGACGTCACCGCCCAGTTTCCGGATGTCAGGGAACTCGCGCTGAAAAGTCTTCCGGACGGTGTGGTCGTGGACGGGGAGTGCGTGGCGGTTGAGGGGGAGAGACCCCTTCCCTTCCAGGTTCTCTCTCAGAGAATTCAGAGAAAGCACGGAATAGGGAAGATGGCCGAGAAGATACCGGTAAGGGTCTTTCTTTTCGACCTGATATACAGGGATGGTCTGCTTTTCGACCGTCCGCTCTCGGAGCGGAGGGAGATGCTCGAAAGAATCGTGATCGAAACCGAAAACTTCAGGTTGGCGGATCATCTCAAAAATCCGGACGAACGGAAGGCCGAGGAATTTTACAGGGACTCGGTGAGCAGCGGAAACGAGGGTGTGATGGTCAAGAACCTGGACTCCGGATACCACCCGGGGAGAAGGGTAGGCTACTGGCTGAAGGTCAAACCGGTGATGGAAAATCTGGACCTCGTGATAATAGGGGCGGAGTACGGAACCGGAAAGCGGGCAGGTGCGTTCTCCTCCTTCATCCTGGGGTGCAGGGACCCGGACACAGGGGATTTCCTGGAGTGCGGAATGGTGGGTACCGGAATAAAGGAGAAGAGCGAGGAGGGATTGAGCTTCTCCGACCTGACAGAAATGCTGAAGCCTCTGGTCGAGGTCGAGGAAGGAAAGAGGGTTCGGGTCAGACCGGAGGTTGTGGTCGAGGTGGCCTACGAAGAGATTCAGAAGTCCCCGCACTACAGCAGCGGATACGCCCTGAGATTCCCGAGGTTCGTGAGGCTCAGACCGGATAAATCCCCGGAGGAAGCGGACACCGTAGAGAGAATAGAAAGGCTCTTCAGGCTCCAGAGAGGTAGGAGTGTAACCACGAGCGAATAGTAAATTTTAAATCCTTTAGCCTAAAATTTATATGAAAGGTGAAACAAAACTATAAGGGGATGGAAATGGTGGTCCAGGACTCCTTGCTGGATGCTCTTAAGTCAATCGGTCTGAACCTGTACGAAAGAAAGATATGGGTGGCTCTTCTTTCCCGCGGTGTTTCGACCGCCGGCGAGCTTTCGGCTCTGGCGAAGGTTCCGAGATCCAGAACCTACGACACCTTAGAATCACTGGCGGACAAGGGTTTCGTCATAATCCAGACGTCCAAGCCGATAAAGTACGTGGCCGTCCCGCCGAAGGAAGCCCTGGAAAGGGCGAAGAAAAGGATCATGGAAAGGGCCGAGAACTCGGTGCGGGTCCTGGAGGATTTTAAAAAGTCCGAAGTGATCTCCGAGCTTGAGAAGATTTATAAAAAAGGTGTCGAGGTCGTGGAACCACACCAGCTTTCCGGGTCTCTGAAAGGGAAGCAGAGCGTTCACAACCAGCTGAACACCGTGCTGAAGCAGGCCAGAAAGAGGATTTCCATTCTGGCGACTCCGTCCGCGCTGAAGGAAATTCACGAGGCTCACTCCTCGACCCTGAAGAAGCTTTCTTCGAAGGGTGTGAAGGTCAGAATAGCCGTTCCGGACTCGAAGGAGATCGGAAGCGTGGTGGATTCGGTAAGGGAGTACGCCGAGGTCAGGAAAATAAACAACGCACCGAAGGGAAGGTTCGTGATAGTTGACGGGAAGCACGTGATTCTTCCGCTGACCGACGACGGTGTGCATCCGACTCAGGAACTCGCCTTCTGGACGGCATCCGAGCACGCCGCCGGGGTTCTCGAACCGATGTTCGACCACATCTGGGAACACCCGGAGAAGTGACCGGTGGAATCGTGAGGTACTTCGACATTTTCGTCAGCCCGAAAGGCGAGAAGCTGTGGGAAGTGGTCGAGGCCGCCGAAGAGCTCGGGTTCTCCGGAATATGCTTTGCGCCTAAATTTTCCGGCCTGGAAGATCTGGAAAGGTCCAGAAAGTTGGTATCGGAGGTCGCTTCGGACTTCTCCGCAGAGATTTTCACCGGAACCGTGATAGCCGTGAAGAACGTAAGGGAACTCGGGAGAACCGTGAGAAAGGTGAGGAAAAGGGTCGAGGTGGTTCTCGTCCTCGGCGGGGACTACCGTATCAACAGGGCCGCCTGCACCAACAGGATGGTTGACATCCTGCTGAGGCCGAATTTCGGTCCGGAGCCGTGCATGGATCTTTTCTGCGCGAGGAGCGCGGCCAGAACCGGGACGGCCGTGGCGCTCGAGTTCAGAAGCGTTCTCAAAAACTACGGAACCGAGCGTTCGGACGTTCTAAGGGCGATGCGGGTTCTGGTATCGCTTTCGAGGGAAACCGGTTTCGAGGTCGTGACCTGCTCCGGAGCGAGGACCCGGTGGGAGGTAAGGGACCCGCGGGCACTCGCGTCTCTTGCGCTGGTTTCCGGTCTCGACGAAAAAAAGGCAAAGGCCTCGGTTTCGTCCGTTCCGTCCGGAATCCTCGATCGGAACAGGGAAAGACTTTCGGAGAACCGGGTGTGGAACGGGGTCGAGGTGGTAGAGTGAAGCCGAGAAAATTACCGAAGAGGATAACCGGAAGGAAGAGGTACTGCGCTTTCGCGGTTCGCTCCGAAGCAAAGCCGTCGAAAGAAGAGGTCAGAAATCTTCTCCTTCACTCGGTCAGGAATTTCCTCGGTGATCTCGGGCTTTCGGAATCCGCGTTCTCTCTGGTGGACTTCGACCCGGAAACCTCGACAGGGATATTTTCCTGTTCTCCGGCGTGGATCGAAAGGGTGAGACTCGCGGTATCGCTGGCCGACCGGCTGGGCGATATGGAGGTTGCCGTCTCGATTCTCGGAGTCAGCGGAACCGTCAAAGGCGTGAGAAGGTTTCTCAGATAAGCAGGTAGCCGAGGAAGGAAACCCCGGCGGCCGCGGCCCACACAATTTTTGACCAGGAAAAGACCGCGCCCCCGTCGAGAGGCCGTACCGGAATCAGGTTGAAAAACGCGAGGAAAAAGGAAACTCCGGCCGCGTTGAGGAAGAAAGCCGAAGGGAACAGGGAAGACAGGGCCAGAAACCCGGCCCCGACGGCTATGTTGGAAAGCGGTCCGGAAAGGGCGATGAGACCGAACTGCTTCTTCCCGAGCCTTCTTCCGAACGGTGCCGAGATCATCACGGCGCCCGGGGCGGCGAAAACGAACGGCGACGGAACCGCCGCAGTTACGGCCGCGAGGAGAAGGCCGAAATCCCACCTTCTGTACTCGGCGAAGCAGCCGTAGAACCTGGCCACGGTCCTGTGGGCGAGCTCGTGAAAGGCGAAAACCGCTGTGACCGCGAAGAGCGAGGAGAGCGGATCCGGGAAAAACTTGGAAAATGCCAGGCTTAAAACGGCTACGGATACCGCCATGTCTAAAACTTCTCTGTTCATGGCTACTCCTCTGAAGAGGCGGCGATCCAGAACATCCCTCCGATCAGAATCAGGAGGAACGCGATGAGGTAGGTGACGAAGACCCCGTAGTCGGTTGCCCCGAGAACATCGGGTTCAACCGAACCTGCGAAAACCGCACCTACGAAAATACAGATACTTCCCAGAATCCAGAGACCCAGGCTTTTGTTCACGGGTTCCACCGGATCACCTTAAAAATATTCAGCACATGGACTTAAATAGCTTTCTATCCGATGAACGGTTCTGCAGAACTATTACGCTCCAAGTTCGCTGGTTTCTCGCACCAGGATGCCGCAGATGCTAACCCCGCCTGAACCAGTACAGGGCAGCAAAAACCGCAACGACCGCTGCGATCACCACCCAGATAACCGGAAATTCCGGTTTCTCAGGTTCGGTGGGTGGGATCGTTTTGTTCTCTTTAGGTCTCTCCGGCGGCTTCTCCTCCCGTGGTTCAGCCTCGGGCTGGACCTTTTCCTCTTTCTTCGCTGTTATCGCGAAGTACGAGAAGCCGGGAAGCTCGGAGCGGTACAGGTACTCCTCACCTCTGGAGACCAAAACGGTCGGAAGCGGGTTCCAGGTTCCGTTCTCGAACCTCTCGAGCCTGACGCTCTCCGGGTCCTTACCGGAAAGCCAGGAGGACGGGAGGGCGAAGTAAACCGAAATGTCCGAGTCCCTGAGGTTTTTCTCCTTCATTTCCAGGTAGCCGTAAACGAGGTTCCCGGGCTGCTCGGAAACCGGATTGGAGTCCAGGCGTTTCACCGTGATGTAAACGTACTTTGAAGTTTCCACCGCCCGAATGACCACCTTTTTAACCGGGTGTCCGGAAGCATCTATGTCGATGGACTTCGTCTGCCCCGGGTACAGAACCGGGATGAACACGTTGCTCCTTTCCGGAGAAGGATTGAAAACCGTGGATCTTACCGGAGGAACCGGGGAAACCGTAAACGTGGAGCTGACGCTTCTCGAGTTTCCGGCCCTGTCAGTGCAGGTAACGACCACCGTGTGCGTCCCGGATCCGAGAGCCGTGAAGACCTCGAATCCGGAGGTCGGGGTCTCAGGACCTCCGTCGAGCGAGTACACGCATCCGGAAACCCCGGAAACCTGGTCGGATGAAGAAAAGTTAAGGACCACCGAAGTAACGGAGTAGGTTCCGGTCGGTGAGTGGATGGTCACCGCGGGAGGTGTGAAGTCGGAAATGAGCGGAACCGTACCGTTGGAACTCACGTTGTAGTAGTGTGTTTCGTTCGTGTAGAGCGCGCACTTGATTTCCTGAGTGGAACCTGCAACGATCAGGGTGTAGTTGAACCACCCGCCGGCATCCGTCCTACCGGCAGTAACGTTGGTGGTGCCGTTGTGAATTTCCACATAGTAACCGGAAATGGGCTGGGAGGTGTTTGAATTGAGGACCCTGCAGGAAATCAGAACGGGTGTCCCGGCGCTGACGTAAAGCGAGGTGTTCCTGTAGGCCAGGGACTTAGCCCAGCCGAAAACGTAGACCCACCTCGTAACACTGCTCGAGGTCCAGTTCTCGTTCCCCGGATAGTAGGCCGTCACATTGTAAAGTCCGGGGGTCATGTTCGCGGTTCCCGATACCGTTATCGGGCTCGAACCAGAAGCCGATGTCAGGTTTCCTGTAATGTAGAAGGTTTCAGATACGTTCAGGGTTGCCCTGATCTCGTAGGGTTCGCCGACGTTGGTAGTGAAGTCCGAAGCCGATCCGTTCACGGTGAGGCCGGTTTCGGTCGCGCCCTTCTGAACGGTGTAGGTGGTGTTTCCGGTCACGGTTCCGTGTCCGGTCGTGTTCACGGCGTACCACCTGAAGGTGTAGGTTCCGGCCGGTCCGAGAGCGTCCTGGGTGAGATCCACGTACCACATCTCAGTAATATTGCTCGCACTGTTGTTCACAACCGAACCGTCCGGCCTGGTAAGCTCGAAGGTCACGTTGGCTATGGCACCCGTACCACCGACATCGTCGGTCCAGTTGGAGCGGAAGCTGTAATTCGAGGGGTAAACAGGAGAGGAAGGAATGGTTTCGTTGGCCGTTATCACGGGAATCGAAAAGGCCGGGTAAAACGAGGTTAGAAGTGCGAAAACCGCAATTAAAAGCGCAATTCTCATAATTTCCTTTTACCGGAGAACTCATATATATAATTAACTGTAGAAATCCACTGTAAAAGATTTAAAGGTGTTCGGCACTAAAAATATTTCGGCAGATACTAGGCCGGGGGGCTCGCCCTACCCTCTCGCGCAAATGGGCGTCATGGCGGGCCGAAGCCCGAGGGCGGCGGTACCCGTCGGCCGGGCCCCCGGATCCGACGGTGAATTTCCGTCCCTCAGGGCCGGCACGCGGTGAACCGGGTCAGGACCGGAAGGTAGCAGCCCTAAGCCGCGGACCCGGTGCTTGGGGGTTCGCGGGAAGGAGGAGGTACGGGGACAACCCGGCCGGGGGGTGCCGTCCACCGAGGGCGCGTATCTGCCACTAAAGGTGGTGACCGTGAAGGAAAACGTGCTCGCGCTTCTGGTGCTCCTCTCGCTCCTGGTGGGAACGGTTCCCCCGGTTCAGCAGAACAGCGTGACCGTTTCCGTTCCGGCCGTGGATTCCGAGGGGAACGGAGCGGTTGTGAACCTCACCGTGGATCTGGTTCCCGGAAAGGGGAGGGTCCTCGCCAATATAGATAGAATTCTCTTCTGGACCGACACCCAGCACTCGATTCAGATAGCCAAATCCGTGGCCGAGAACGTGACCGGAGTCAGACTCGACTCCTACGACCTGATTTACACTATCCAGACCAACGCATCGGTGGTCGGGGGTCCGTCCGCCGGGGCCGCGATAACGGTTGCTACCATAGCCGCCATAGAAAACAGGACCCTGAAACCCGGGGTTTTGATCACAGGAACGATAAATCCGGACGGAACCATAGGCGAGGTCGGAGGGATCTACCAGAAAGCCGAGGCCGTGAAGAGAAGCGGGGGTTCGGTGCTTCTGGTACCTAAAGGTCAGGGAACCGAGGTTAAGTACGTTCCGGTTGAAAGGTGCACGAAAACCGAAAACCTGATTTTCTGCGAAACCACCTACAAAAGGAAGGTCGTGGATATTTCCGAGGAACTCGGAATAAAGGTCATAGAAGTCTCGAATATAACCGAAGCCCTGAAGTACATGTTTTAAACTACTTCGGATTTTCTTATCTCGAAGATTCTCACCGGATATATCTTTTCTATTTCCTTCCTTATCGAGTTCTGGATCTTTCCGAGAATGAACGACCTGACGAAGTCCTCGATCTTCATTTCGGAAAGGGCGGACTTCAGGAACTCGCAGACCTTCTTTCTTATCCTGGTCTTGACCGTTGTATCGACCCTCCGCTCGGTGATAGTTATGGTCTTGATCCTGATCTTCCCGTCCTTCAGCTCGTAAACCTCGTTCGTGTCTATTCTGCTGGTCCTTTTGCGGACTATTCTGGCGAGGAAGTCCCTCGTACACTCGTGCCCGAAAAACTCGGTTCTGGCCTTTCCCCCGGAAACCTCCGATATCTTAAAAATAAGCTTTATGTAGTACTTGGAAGGGTCGTTCGAAATTTCCATGAGGCTTGCCTCAACCTTCCGGCCGATCACCATCCCCGGATCCAGGGCCGGTGTCTCTCCGAGCGAAAGGTCTCCGATGAACTTCGGGGAAACTATTTCGTACCACTCCTTGCCCCTCAGTTTTTTAACCCTTCTCTTCGTTTTCATACCCGTTATATCATCGTTTAACATTTATAAATCTTATCAGATTCTCGAAAATCTCTACGAATTCTTCCTCGGTTCCCGAAGGAATGAACCCTCCGGCCGAGTGCTCGTGGCCGCCGCCGAAACCACCGAGTTCCGAGCACGCCCTGTAAACAGCGTCCGAAATCCGTCCCCTGAGGGACCTCGCGGAAACCTTCACCCCGTCACCGTCCTCGGCGAAGCCCACGGCCACCGGGCCGAGAATCCCGGACTTCATGCACATCGAAACGACCGTTCCTATGACGGTGTCGGGAATGAAATTTTTCCCGAAAACGTAGTCCGCGGTTTTTCTCTCAACGTTTTCCGGCCTTCTGACCCAGGAAACGCACGAGGCTATTAGCTTCCTG
Source organism: Candidatus Aenigmatarchaeota archaeon (assembly GCA_015521825.1). Taxonomy (GTDB): domain Archaea; phylum Aenigmatarchaeota; class Aenigmatarchaeia; order Aenigmatarchaeales; family JAADFI01; genus WANL01. Next base: position 7,820 of record WANL01000016.1, on the reverse strand, counting down.
TACTTTTTCATTATCTCCTCGCCGCGGACCGGGCAGCCGGAAAGCGAGATCCGGATCCCGGTCTCGTACTCCCCGAGTCTGCCGCAGGCGTTGACCAGTGTGGCAATTTCCCTGAGGTCGGTTCCGTTCAGTTCCGGTCTGAACTCCAGCGGTTCGACTCCAAGCCTGGCCAGTCCGTCCGCGAGCCTGACGACCTCGGCTTCGCTGAGGTCAGAAAGAGTTCTCCACCCGGTTTCGGTCCTCACAGGAATTCCGAGATCCGAAAGAAACTGAACCGCAGCGGACTCGTTGCCCGTGATTCCCGGAATGAAGGGGGAAAACGAATACTCGAGGGTTTTGTGGACCGGTCTTCTGTTTCCGAAAAGTCTGAGGGCCGGTCTGACTCTTACGCCGAAGTCCGAAGCGTCTTCTAGAATAATCCGCGGCGGCTTTTCCAGGTCCCCGAGTGAGCCAACGAGCGCGGGAACGGAGAGATCCCGGAACCCGAACTCCCTTGCCACAAAGTAGCACACGGCCGAAGCGGACATCGATGATCCGGAAAGCCTAGGGTTCAGGTGAAGGACGTTCCCGGACCCCCTCACATCGTGGTGATCCAGAACGAGCTTCTTTCCCGGAAGCGAGGAAACCCAGTCGAGGTACCCGGAGCCGAGGTCCGCGAAGACTGTGATCCCGCGCTTCGGAAGCTCCGCCGGAAGCCTTTTAACGATTTTAACCTCGAACTCCTTTCCCAGCCGTCTTAGGGTCTCGGAAAGAATCGCTGCTGAGGAAAGGCCGTCGCAGTCGTAATGCGAAACCACGAGAAACCCGTCGGAGTCACGAAGGATTTCCGCGGCTTTTTTGAAGTTCATCATGCGGACTTTACCAGGAGCTTGGCCCTTTCGGGATCGTACTTCCAATTCTCCGGAAGAACGCCCTTCCGGATGTAATACTTACCGAGGCGCCTTATCTTGCTTTCTATCAGTTCGAGACCCCTCTTGGAGTGAAGGTCCTTTCTGTGAACCTCCAGGTGGTTCCTCAGGTTAACGGCTCTTTTCATCAGGTTCAGAAGATCCTCGGGAACCTCGGGCGCGAGTCCCTTCTCCTCCAGAATTTTCTTTATTTTCTTCCCGGTGATGTCACGCACCGAGGGAATACCGTACTGGTCGCGGAGAACCGTGCCTATCATCGCCGGGGGGAGTCCGTCCTTGGCCAGTTTGACTACCAGACCCTCGACCTCACCCTTCCCGTATTTCACCCAACCAGCCTTAACCAGAGGTCTGGTGCTTCCGGACCTCCCCCTCTTCCTGGCGTACATTCTGGCCAAGGAACCACCTAAGAGTTGAGGAGCCAGGACTTCCTTATCTTCCTGCTCCTCCTCGTCCTTCCGCTGTGGCACTTCTTACATTCTATTATTTTTTCCCCTTCGTTCTCGAAGGGTATTTTGATGTAGCCGATGTTTTTTCCGGTCACAACGGAATTGCATATGTTGCACCTCATTTCTCGCCACCCCCTCTGATAATGGATTCGAGTTTTTGCTGCTTTTCTTTCAGGTTTCTCAGGATCTTTTCCTCCTGAGACCCGAAAGTTTTGAGCCTGAGTTCGATGGTTTCGAGTCTTTCCCTGAGTTCGGTCTCGAGTTTCTTCTTTTCGGTCCTCACGAGGACCGGGCCGACAGCCTTGTAAACCTCGTCACCAGACTTCTCCAACTCCTCCAGGGCCCTTTTCACCTCCTCCTTCTGTGCATTCAGGCTCTCCTTCTGGGCCACCACGAGTTGGGCCTGCTGCTGAAGGTTCTGAATCTGCAGGACCAGCCTCTGAGCTTCTGGGGAAACGTTCATATTCCATCGAGCTCCTGGGTGAGTCTCACCAGTTTAAGGCAGGAATTTATCCCGGCCAAAAGCGCAGAAATATTTTTAGCGGTAACCTCTATATAAAGTTTTCTGGGACCGGTCCTGAGGACGACCGAAAATCTGGATCCCCACCCGTCCGGTTCCAGGGCCTTCACAACGGATTCCGGATCCGGAACCTCTATCTCGAGTTCAGCCTTCATCTCGCCTCGACCGTAACCGGAGACTCCGGCCTGGTTTTTCTCAGGATTCGGTACCCGCAGTAGGGACACCTGACCCTTTCCCTCACCTGCTCGATTTCCACTTCCTTCCCGCAGTTAAGACATTCGTACATTGTCCTTCACCCTCGGAACGTAGGCTCCGCCGGCGAATTTCAAGCCGCACTTCCCGCACTCCCACACTCCGGCCGCCACCCTTTTCACGCTTTTCCTCTCGCACCTCGGGCACTCGTGCCTCGCTTTCTGGAGCCTTTCGATGGCGGCTATCATTTTCTTGGTTCTGGTCCCGTACCTGGGTCCGAACCTCCCGGTAGAACCGACCTTCTTAGTCACGGATACCACCGAGAATCTTCCTTATCTCCTTTCCCTTTTCCACGGAGAGTTCGACCGCGCGTTCGACTTCCTCGAAGGTGAAGAAGCCGGAACCACCCTTCTGCATGGCAACGATCTCCCCGTTCTTGTTCGTCGTAACGGTTAACCTGGCGTCCAGAGCGGACTCCTCCTCAAGCGTTGTGTCGAGGAGCATCTTACCGGAAATTTTTCCGGATGTCACGGCAACCGGAATATCCCTGACAGGAAGAGGTCTGTCCGGCTCGCCGTAGAGGATCTTCTCCTCGTTCTCGTCGTACTTCGGGATCTTCGCGTCGAGGAGCGCGGATATCGCCCCCAGGGCCGAGGCGTCTATCAGATTTCCGTCGTGGTCCAGAACGTGGATGTCGACATTGATTATCCACACCTTTTCCCCGACCCCCAGACCCTCGAGCTCTATGCACTTGGACTCCCTGATGCCGCGATCGACCACCCTGGAGATCTCTATGGCGTTCTCGTCAGGCGGCCCGGGCTCGAAAGTAGGGGACGCTATCGGGACAAGCTCGGTGTTCACTATGAGGACTCCCTCGTTCGGCGTGTCCGGGTAGGGGTCGCCGAGAGACATCTTGACCCCTGCGAGGACCTGGGTGTTCCCTATCGTAACCCTGGCCGAACCTTCGGCCTTGGGAGCGACCCCGGTTTCCACCTTTATCTCCCTGAAGTCTTCGAATCCTCTCCGGTCTATTCGCAGACCGTCGGCAACCAGCTTCCTGACGTAGTTCTCACTCGTCTCGAACAGCATTCACATCCTCCTCCGAGTACTTTTCCAGAAGTGCGGATTTCTGAACCTCGTAAACCTTCTGACAGCCTTTTTTCGCCAGCTGAAGGGCTTTTCTGAACTCCTCCACGGTCAGAATCCCGTCTATCTGAAGGAGAACCACCTTACCGTCCCTCGGGGTAACGGCTATCGGCATGTCGACCTCGCCGTAGTTGTCCTCGACTCCGGCAACGTCCAGAACTATCTCGCCATCCACCTTCCCGACCGCGCAGGACGAGATCAGGTCGGTCATCGGGATTCCGGCATCGGCGAGCGCGAGAACCGCTGCGTTAAGGGCCGCGCACCTGGTCGAGGCATCGGCCTGGAGGATCTCGACGAAAACGTCTATGGTTGCCTTCGGGAACTCCTCGAGCACCACCACCTGGGACAAAGCCTCCTTGAGAATTTTGGATATCTCCACACTCCTTCTCGACACACCGGGCCGAATCCTCTCGTAGGACGAAAAGGGAGCCATGTTGTACCTGCATCTTATCAAAGCTTTTTTCGGGTCCCGGATAAACTTCGGGTGGAGTTCCCTCGGCCCGTAAACCGCGGCTACCGCGTGGGTGTTCCCGAACCTGAACATAGCGGAACCGTCGGCTCTCTTGAAAATCCCTATTCTGGCCTCTATTTCCCTCATTTCGTCCAGCGCCCTTCCGTCGAGGCGCTTCCCGTCTACTATGAGCCTTTCAGGAGCACCGGCTTTCATACAACCACCTTAACCCTCCAACCTTATAAATCTTTACCGTTCAGGAGTTCCGAGACCTTTTCGGTGAGACCCTTGGTGTGGGACTCCCTCTCGACCTCCACTATTGCCCTGGTCGCGAGGTCCTCCCGCTCTCCCTTTATCCATATCACACCGTTCTGCCCGACTACTATCTGGCATCCGGTCTTCTCCTTTATCATCTCGATCATCGAGCCCTTCTTTCCTATGAGTCTCGGGACCTTGGACGGTGTTATAAAAACTATCCGGCCGCCCCGGAGCTTCTTCGCCCTCTGGTCCATCATCGAAAGCGTCACTATCTTGGATTTGGTAACGTTCACCACCTTTGCGTAGATCACGTCGTCTATGTCGTAGAACCTGGAAATGTCGGTCTTCGGAATCTCCACGAATTCCTTGACCGCCTCGCTGAGCACCAGAATTCCTTTGTAGGGCGAGTTTATGTCGATTATCCAGAAAGTCGTCTGAACGTCGTCGACCACCCCTATCACACCGTCTCCAGGCTTCGGGATGTAAACTCCGGAAAAGGAAACCACGTTTATGACCTTTTCCTTCAACCTAACCTGACCGAGGACCTTGGACCTTATGAATTCCCCGGCCCTGAAGCTTCCCTTTCCGGGAAGGTATTCGTAGCCCCTGGCCAAATCCTGGCCGGGTATTACGAGCTGATGGTCCGAGACCAAGAGATCTTCACCCATAACATCACCCTTTTATTTTTATTTCGGCCGAACCCCCGGTTACGGAACCGATTCTGGTAACCACCTCGTCCTTGAGACCTGCGGGGACCTCGAGAACGCACCTGTAGTTCTCGCCCCAGTCCTCGTTTTTAACGGTTCCGAGCTTCCGGGCCAGACCGGAAACCCGGGGTCCGTACTGAGCATTTACAACCACCTCGATTTCCACCCTATGGATTTTCAGCGGTAAGATCCTTCTGATCTTTTCGAGGGTCTCCTCGACCTGCTGCTCCGCGGTCCTGAAGGGGTCGACCCTGACCCTGGCTTGATCCATGGCGTTGAGTATTCTATCGGTCGGATGCGGCGTTCCGGTCTGCGGATTGACCGACTCGCGCGAAATGATCGAGGCTATCCTCCTTTTCTTCTCCTCTACCAACCTCCTCCTCTGCTCAGCGGTTACCTGGATGTCGCCCTCCCTGACTATTTTCTTTGCGATCTCCACGGGGTCCTCGGTTCCGAACGCCTTCAGCAGTTCTTCCCTCGAAGCCCTTAGCCCGGAACCCGCGTCCCGGAAGACCTCGGGAACCGCGAGGAACTCCACATCCCTCCCGGACCTGAAGGAAAGGGCGGCGTCAGGATTCACGATTACCTCGAACCTTATTCCAGAGACCGAAAGCCTTGCAACCACCGTTTTTTCGAGAGAATTCATGGTTATCTGCCGATAGTTTTATAAGGAATTGGTTTTAAATATTTTACGTATGGCCGCTGAAACCGTGAGAATCGAGGCTGCTCTCGCCCAGATAATGAACGACAGTTTCGCCTTCGTAGCCAAGAATCTGCTTCCGGCGGTTCTGGTCCTCCTCCTGGGTTTCATTATAGGGAAGATAACCGGAAGTATCGTGAAGGAAATTCTGGTGAGGGCCAACGTGGACAGGTACTTCCGCGGAAAGGACGTTATAACGATCAAACCCTCGAACCTCGGGTCCCTGGCCACGAGGTGGGCCCTGTACCTGATATTCGTGCAGCAGGCCACGGTTTACCTTAACCTGGAGGTTATCACCGAGTTCGTCGGAACCATAATAGAGTACCTGGTGCAGGTCGTTCTTGCCGTGTCCTCGATCCTGATAGGTTACCTGATAGCGGACTACCTGAAGGAAAGGATTCTCACGGCGAAAACCGTTTACTCCGAGATAGCAGGAAATGTGACGTTCCTGATAGTGTTTTACATTTCCATTGCGATAGGTTTGAATTTCATAGAAGTGGTTAACGCGGACATCCTGAACAACCTCCTCCTGGTCCTCGTGGGGTCAGCAGGCGCGGCCACGGCCATAGCTCTCGGTCTGGGTCTGAAGGACGTGGTGCGGGACCTGGCAAGGGACTACGTAAGGGAAATGAAGGCGAGGAGAAGGAAGCGATCATCTTAGCTGAACTATCATCTTCTTTCCGAGAACGACCCAGTACTGGACCTCGGAGCCGGAACTAAGCTTTCCCTTCAGTTCTTCCGGAACCGAGCACTCGAAGGTCTCGTAAGTCTCGAGATCCATAACCTGGGCGGTGTCACCGACCACGGACACGACCTGACCGTTCCGTTTGTCTACGATCGGGACTTCTATTTCGGCGTCGGCCGGCTTGACTATGCTCCTCTTCTTTCCGTCAAACAAGCCGACGGCCTCGAGGCGGGCCTTGGCCGAACCGTGCTTACCGGAAACCGAGATCGAGACCGACAGAACTCTGCAGGGTTCGTTCTCAATAACGCAGAACCTTCCCGGCTTCAGGGACTTGATGGAAGCCTTCGTCACCGCCATAAACCTTTTTTCACGCCTTTTTATTTAAAAACCTATCGGTTGTCAAAATTCAAAATATCATCAGAAGAGGTTAATTGAAAGCTTATATAATAGTTCGCATAAAAGTTTTTCATGGTCAGGAAGTCTCACGGGCCGAGAAGGAGAACCCGGGAAAAGCTGAGAAAGTCGGAAAGGGAAAAGTTCACGGTAACGAAGTACCTCAGAACCTTCGAACCCGGGGAAAGGGTGGTGATAGTTCCGGATCCCTCGTCCAAATCGATCCCGTTCCGCAGATTCCACGGAAGGTCCGGAGAGATCGTGGAAAAAAGAGGCAGAGCTTACATCGTCCTGGTGAGGGACGGAAGGTCCTATAAAAAGGTAATAGCCAGACCCGAGCATCTCAGGAGGTTGTGAAAATGAAGGTCGTGGAAATAAAACCCGTGACCATGGCCGAGGCCAGGGAAATAATGACCGACAGGGAGAAGAAGGGCGAACTCGGTTACGAGCAGAAACTCGCCCTCGAGCACCTGAAGAAATTCTCCAAACTCGGAAAAGAGGAGTCCGTGAAGCTTTTAGAGGAGCTGAACTCCGCTGTGAGAATGTCCCCGGAGACAGCGGTCCAGATAGTGACCATTCTCCCGAAAACACCGGACGAGGTCCGTCTGGTGTTCGCAAGGGAAAGATTCTCTTTAACCGAGGAGGAGGTCGCGAAAATCCTGGAAATCGTTAAAAAGTACCTCTGAGTGTGGTGAGCATGGTTCTGAAAGACGAATACGTAATAGTTTTGGATTTCCTTCCCCACGGTCACCCGGTCGGCAAACCCGAACCCATAGCCCAGGTTGTGGGGGAGAGGTTTTTCTCGCTCCTCGAAGTGGTACTGAGAAACGGCGTGACCGTGAAGCCTGGCGACAGGCTTTACATAGGTCCGGGAAAGAGGGAGGAGGTGGACCACATAAAGAGGCGGATAACCTCGAAGGAACTGACCAGCTTCGCCAGATCCGAGCTCCCCCACGTGATCGAAGAACTCGTGGAAAAAAACGAGGAGAGGTTCGTTGAATTCTTTAACAAGGCCCAGCCGATAACCACGAGACTCCACCAGCTGGAGCTGATACCGGGCGTCGGTAAAAAGCATATGTGGGAGATTCTCAACGAAAGGAAAAAGAAACCGTTCAAAAGTTTTTCGGACATAAAGGAAAGAATAAGGCTTCTCCCGGATCCGAAGGCCTCGGTCGTGAAAAGGATTCTGGAAGAGCTGGAAAACGAGGAGGAGAGGTACAGGATCTTCGCGACCGGGCCCCAGAGAAGGGTGTGACTACGAAGAGGTACGGCCAGCACTTTCTGATAGACCGGGCGGTGCTGGAGAGGGAAGCGGACTACGCGGATCTAAGGAAAACTGACTCGGTCCTGGAGATAGGGGCCGGGGACGGCAGGCTCACCGAGGTCCTGGCGGCGAGGGCCGGAAAGGTCTACG
>WANL01000015.1 GCA_015521825.1 Candidatus Aenigmatarchaeota archaeon | reverse complement strand
TTATAATATTCTTTCAATAATTTCGTTGGATCTGGATAGTTTTCATTTAAACACCTTTTGATCCCTTTATAAATGGAATCGAAAAGTTCATCTCTTATATTTTCTTTTTCCATCCATATTTTTAATCTGTCGAGCATTTTCTCACCTAAAAAGTAGTAAAAGCAGTAAAGTATTTAAATCTTTCCGTGTTCTGGGTGCGAACGAATTAAGTGGTGTCGGCTCTACGGCTTCGGGAACCGTCTCCTCATTCTACGGTGAAGGAGATGGTGAATGGGACGCTCTTTGCAGGTCCCCGGGTGACGTGAAGCTTAGCCCTGTATTTGCCTGGAGGCAGGGTGCCGATGGGTATGACCGCCGTGGGCTGGGAAAATTTCTGGAACGCAGCCCCACCCCGCGGTGGGTTAACGGTATTATCTGACTGTAACAATTTGTAGGAGTGAGCCACAACCGCATCCGGGTTATCGATGTAGGTTACCCGCACCGTGAAGGTGTTGCCGGCGCGCTGCACGCTGTCCACCCTTAGCCAGTACCAGCCGGTGGGATGTACCGAGAATACCCCCCTGAAGACCACGAAGTTGAGCCGCTCCTCCGTACTGAACCTGCTCCTGGGCTTCTGCTCCCCCGAGACTATCCGCCTGAGCTCCTCCCGCACCTCATCCAGGGTGCCAGGAATCACGAAGAAGCCTTCTCCACTCCTCTTCGTGTAGGACCCCAGAAAATGCTCCAGAACTATGGGCTCAACGTCCAGAACTTCCGGTTCGGGGGTGGGGTTTTCCGATTCGAATACGCGCGGTATTTGTCCAACCCACAAGTACCATGCGGACGCGATTGCCAGGATTCCGATAAGGGAGGCGAGCACGCGCTTCACGGCTAAAACTCCTCGCACTTTCTCTGGAAATAATTTTTCTCGTGGTTGCAGGACGGGCACCTTTCCGGCGGTCTCGGGCCCCTGTGAACGTAACCGCACTTCCTGCACATCCACTCGATCTCTCCGTCCCTCTCGAAGAACGAACCGCTTTCAACCAGGGACAGAAGCTTCCCGAACCTCTCTTCGTGGTGCTCCTCGGCTCTGGCGATCGCCCGGAGCCTTGCCGCGATCTCCGGGAATCCCTCCTTTTCAGCGGTATCCGCGAATTCGGGATACATCTCGGAATGCTCGTAATTTTCTCCGCGTATCGCGGCCTTCAGATTCTCGGCCGTGGAACCGAGAGTCAGGGGAACATCGACCTCGACGCTCACGGAATCCTTTTTCAGCTTCTGCATCATCCGGAAAATCCACTTGGCATGCTCCCGCTCGTTCTCGGCCGTGATTTCGAAAATCTCGCCTATCTGGTCGAAACCCTCCTTTCTCGCTATCTTGGCGTACATCGTGTACCTGTTCCTTGCCTGGCTCTCGCCGACAAAGGCCTTCGCGAGGTTCTCCAGGGTTTTCATAAACAGATTTCGCTCCGGGAGTTTATAAATCTTTCCGCGTTACCTTTATCTTTTCCCGTGCCGAACTAAATTCCGTGGCAGACCTCATCCTCGTGTTCACAACGGTTGAAAAAAGGGAGGACGCCGAAAGAATAGCCGGGGCCCTTGTAGACAGGAGGCTGGCGGCCTGCGTTCAGATCCTGCCGGGTTCCAGCGTATTCAGGTGGAAGGGAAGGACCGAAAAGACCGAGGAGTTCCTCCTCGTAATCAAAACTCGGGAAGGTCTTTTCCGCGCCGTTGAAAGAGAAATAGAGAACATCCACCCCTACGAGCTTCCCGAGATCGTCGCGATTCCCGCGGTTTCGGTGAGCGAAAGGTACCTTGCCTGGGTGAGAAGCGAAACCGAAAATATATAAAGCGGTCCGGATAAAAAAATTCGGGGCCCGTGGTGTAGCGGAAACACACCGCCTTCGCATTAAGGTCGCCCCGGACCTTCAACCACGGAAGAGGCGGGGAGCGGGGGTTCGAATCCCCCCGGGTCCACCAATACGTTTCACCGCGAACCAGACCGCAACCGCGATCAGAAACCCGAGAACCGCGATTCCGGCCCCGATGTTTAAAATTTCTATCACCTCGGCTCCCACGATCGAGGCCAATCCGGCTTCCAGGAAGAACCTCGCTCCCCGGGAGACAAGCGAAACCGCCACGAACTTTCCGAAGTCCAGCTTCATTATTCCGGAGAGGATGGTGAAAATCTTGTAAGGAATCGGGGTGAAACCGGCGATCCCCACCGCCAGGACCCCGTACCTTGAAAAGTACCGCTCCGCGGCCTCCAGCTTTTCCCTGTCCACGAACCGCTCGATCAACGGACGCCCGCCCCTGGAACCCAGAGCGTAGCCGAACATTCCGCCGAGGACCGAAGCCGCGGTAGTGATGGCCGCGTAGAATAGGGACAGATCCGGGCGGTAAACCGCCAGCGGGATCAGAAAAGCGTCCGGAGGTACCGGGGAAAACGAAGCCTCGGCGAACGCGACCGCGAAAAGAACGATCGAGGTCTCGAAGTCCCACATGCGTTTAAATTTTAAATTACCGCCTTATAAATAATGGGGATTCAATGGTAAGGATAGAGAAAATCACGATCCGGGGATTCAAGTCCTTTGCCAGGAAAACGGTTATAAAATTCCCTTCGAACTTTTCTGTCATCTGCGGGGCCAACGGGTCCGGGAAGTCGAACATCCTGGACGCGGTTTGCTTCGTTCTCGGTAGAATCTCTGCCAAAAGCCTGAGGGCCGGCCGGCTCAACGAGGTCATTTTTCACGGCACACCGAAGAAGAAACCCGCGGATTCCGCTGAGGTCACTCTGGTGTTCGACAACACCGACAGAAAAATCCCGGTGGACGGGGACTCGGTCGTGGTAACCAGGAAGATAAGCAGGAAGGGGATTTCGATCTACAAGCTGAACGGAAAGACAGTGACCAGGGAAAAGATCCTCGAGATCCTGAGGCCGGCCGGAATAAAGCCGGACGGTTACAACATAATTCTTCAGGGCGACGTGACCGAGGTCGTCGAGATGTCGGCCCAGGAGAGAAGGAAGATAATAGACGAGATTTCCGGGATTTCCGAGTTCGAGGAAAAGAAGAAAAAAGCGGAAAAGGAACTCGAGGTCGTGTCCACGAGGCTGAGGGAGGCCGAGATAGTCCTCGGGGAGAGGCTCGCGAGGCTGAGGAAGCTCGAGGCGGAGAAGGAAGCGGCCGAGAAGTACAGGAAGCTCAGCCGCGAACTCGAGGTCCTCCGGGCATCCTTCGTTAAAAAGCGATTCGAGGAAGCCTCGGAGTCCATGGAAAAGCTTAAGGCCGGTCTCGAGGAACTGGAAAGAGAGCTCGAGGCGTCGGAAAGAGAACTCGAGGTAGCCGAAAGGGAACTCGAGGAATGGGAAAAAAAGCTCAGGGCGTTCGACGAGAAGGTTTTCAAAAGGGCCGATATCTCCAGGGAAGCGGAAAGGCTGAGGGGCGAGATTCTGAGAAAGAAGGAAAGGCTGCAGTTCATAGAGATCGAGAAAAACAGGCTGGAGTCGCTTATAGAAAAGATGACCGAGACCGGGAACCGCGCGGTTAAAGAGGTAATTTCCCTGGGTAGGACCGGGGTTTACGGAACCGTTTCCTCGCTGATGGATGTTCCGGAGGAGTATCGGGTGGCCGTGGAGGTCGCGGCCGGTTCGCACCTTAGCGATGTTATCGTGAAGAACGAGGACGTGGCCGTGGACCTGGTCAAGTACCTCAAGTCCAGGAAAATAGGAAGGTGTACCTTCCTGCCGCTCACCAAAATAAAGCCGAAAAAACCGCCCGGGCCCAGACCTCCGGGTTCCGTGGGTTTCGCCATAGACCTCATCGGGTTCGACGAAAAGTACAGGAAGGCCTTCGAGTTCGTGTTCGGCGACACCCTGGTAGTGAAAACGATAGACGACGCCAGGAAAATAGGGATAAATTCTTACAGGTTCGTGACCCTGGACGGCGATCTGGTGGAGAAATCCGGGGCCATAATAGGTGGTTTCTACCGAAGCCGCCAGGAGACCTCGGAAGTCGCGGCCTACAGAAAGAGACTCGCCGAGCTCGAGGAAGAGCGTAAAAGGTTGGAGTCCGAAATCCCGGCGCTGGAGAAAAAACTGAGAGACCTCGATGTAGCCGGGGACAGCGGATCCGAAAACGAAAGGAAGGTCCTTCTGGAGGAACTGGAGAAGAGAAGGGAGCGGAGAAAAAAGGCGTACGAGAGGAGGATCAACCTTCAGAACTCGGTGAACAACCTCAGGATAAAAAAGGCCAGGCTGGAGGCGGAGCTGGAAAACGCGGCCCTCGAACTCCGGAACTTCGAGGGGACCGAAACCGTTGATGGGGACCCGGAGACCCTTAAGGAAAGGATAGACGAGACCCTGAGAAAAATTCATTCCTTAGGACCGGTGAACATGAAAGCCCTGGAGGAGTACGAGGAGGAGCGGAAATCCTTCGAGGAACTCAGGCAGAAGGTGGAAAAGCTCTCCTCGGAGCGCGACAGAATCCTCGGAATAATGGCGGATGTAGAGAAAAGGAGGAGGGAAAGCTTTCTGGCAACCCTTTCCGAGGTCTCCCGCCACTTCAAAAATGTCTTTCGGGATCTCACCGGCGGCGACGCCGAGCTGAGGCTTGAGGACCCGGAGGACATGGAGTCCGGCCTTCTGATCCAGGCGTCTCCGGCCGGGAAAAAACTCGTAAGCATAGACGCCATGTCCGGCGGTGAGAAGACCCTGACGGCGCTGGCGTTTCTCTTCGCCCTTCAGAGATTCAGGCCGGCACCGTTTTACATCCTCGACGAAATCGATGCCGCCCTCGACAAAAGGAACACCAAAAGGGTCAACGACCTGATAAAAAAGTACTCCGGGGAGTCCCAGTTCGTGGTCATTTCCCACAATCCCTCGACCATTCAGGCCGCGGACTGCGTGTACGGGGTCACCATGGAAGAGGGCGAGTCCAAAGTCGTCGGTATAAAGATGCCGTGATCCCATGGATGACGACAAGATCCTGGCGCTGCTGGTGAACGAGCCTTCCTGGGAGGATGTGATCCTCAAAATAGTGGTGGACGAGGGGATGGACCCCTGGGACATAGATATATGCAGGCTCGCCGACAGGTTTCTGGAGTTTATAAAAAAAGCCGAGGAGTTCGACCTCAGGCTGCCCGCGAGGTTCGTTCTGGTTGCCGCGATTCTTCTGAGAATGAAGTCCGACGCCATAGCCGAGAAGGAGGAGAGGATCCTAATTCCCGAGTCTCCGGAGAATCCCGAGGAGTCCGAGCTTCTGAGGGAACTCGCTTCGATACCTCCGGTTTCCCCGCCCGTTAAGAGGATTCCGGTCAGGACGATTTCCCTCGACGAGCTGGTCCTCGCCCTCAAAAAGGCCTTCGAGGTGAAGGAGAGGAGGGAGCGGAGAAGGGTCAGGCGAATCAGAGTCGAGGAAGTGGTGGGCGAGGAGGAGGACATAACCCGGAGGATAAACGATCTAACCGAAAGGATAAAGAAAGTTCTGGAGGAACTCGAAAGCGAGAGGGTCGGGTTTTCCAGGCTCGTGTCCGAGTGGAGACGGGAGGAAATAGTCTCCACTTTCCTTCCGCTTCTCCACCTCTCCCAGGAAGGGAAGGTCTCGCTGGAGCAGGAAGAACTTTTCGAAGAGATATTCGTGATCCTCAGGGAAAAAATTTAAGTCCGGGGGCACGAATTTTATTCCATGAGCGAGAAGGCGTTGGTCGAGGCAGCTCTTTTCATGTCATCCAGACCCCTGACTCCCGAGGATTTTGAAAAACTCGGTGTCCCGCGCGACAGGTTGGAAAGAATCCTGGAGGAACTTTCCCTCGACCTCGAGTCCGGGGAAAGGGGGATCACCCTCTGGAAGGGCAGATCCGGATACAGGCTGATGGTCAAGCCGGAGTACGCGGCCGCGGTTTCCCACCTTGCCCCGCACCAGGACATGGGTAAGGGTCTTTTAAGGGTTCTGGCCCTCGCGGCCTACAGGCCGGGAATAACCCAGTCGGATGTCGTGAAGATCGTCGGAAACCGGGCCTACGAGTACATCCGGGAACTCGAGGCGAGAGGGCTCGTGAAGACCGAGAAAAAGGGAAGGACCCGTCAGCTGTTCGTTACCAGAGAATTCGCCGACTACTTCGGACTGAAGTCTCCGGACGAGGCTAAAAAGGTCCTTTCGGATAAAGCGGATCTGAAGGAGAGGGTATGACCTCTATCCTGACGGGTTGCCTTCCCGAGATTTCTGGACCACGGTTTCTACAGGTTCCGGAATTCCGATACCCGCTGCCCGGAGTTCGAGCTCCGAGACGAATTTCCCGATGTCGAATTCGAAGGCCCTTATACTTTCCGGTGAAAAGGTGAAGACCGTTCTTCCGATGTAGAGGGATCTGATCGCCCATGGATGGTCGAACTTTTTAAGCACCGACAGGTTGCCGGCGCTCCCGAGGGAAAGCGCGTAAACTCCGGATTCGGACGGAATCATGAAGACCCCGCTGTCCGGCCCTACCGTGAAGGCCTTGTGGGTCTGGAGAACCGCGGAAAACCTTTCCGGGAGCGTTACCGATGATACCTCCTTCGGGCTGCCGGAAACGTCGAAAACCGATACCTTGAGGGTCGTGAACCTCCCGGTTTCGGTAGCGTTGAGCCCGACACCGATCAGATACCCGTTCATCGGGTGAAGGTAAAACGACGCCCCCGGGATCTTCAGCTTACCCTTGAATTTCGGGGATCTCGGGTCCGAAAGGTCCACGACGAAGAGGGGATCCGTCCTCCTGAACGTCACCACGTAGCCGTTGTCCCCGAGGAACCTCACCGAGTATATTCTCTCGCCGGGGGCGAAGTTCTCCAGGGAACCGGTGACCGAAAGACCGGAGTCCAGGACGAAAATGTTGTTTCTGGTCTTTCCGGACAGATCGGACGAGGTTGTGGCTATTCTGAAGTAGTCTCCGTTCTCGTCCATGGAGAACTGGTTGAGCACCCTTCCGGGAACGGATCCCGCGGCCGCGTGCCGGAGATCCGACAGCGAGATTCTGTGAATAACGGTTTTCTCGGACACGATCGTTTCCGCTATCCTTTCGGCCTCCTTTCTGATTTCCGCGGCCTTCTCTGGGTTCCTTTCCACGAAGTCGGTGAAGAGTCTTTCCAGCTTTTCGTACCTCTCGCCCGGTGGATAGGTTTTTTCGATCTCGCTTATGTTTCTAAGAAGGTCCTCCGGAAGGTAGGGTTTCATCCTTTTAACGAATTCCTCGGCGATCTCCTCCTTCGTCAGCCTCTTCGGGTAGACTATGTAAACGTTCTTCCTCGAAGCGTACACCGAGATTCCGGGCCCGGTGAGGAAAACCTTCTTAAGAACGGACCCGTCCCTGAGGTCGAGGGACGTCAGCACCGTGAAGGAGGTGTAGCCCGAGTAGTCCGGGAAGTAGTAAACTTCCTGCGGTTTCACCCGAATGCCGTTGACGACCGGAACCTTCGGCAGGGGCGGTCCGACCGGTTCCTGGGTTATCAGGTAAAGCCTTCCGTCCACCAGCCTGGAGTCGGTGTAGTAACCCGAAACCTCGAGGAGTTTTTTGAGTTCCATGGTTTCCGGTTCGAGAATCCTAACGGTTGTGTTCCCCCTGCTCGTTATAACGATCGCACCGGAGTCCGAGAGGTAAATTCCGGAGACCGCGCCGTCCAGGGAGAATCTCTTCACGATCTTCAGCGGCTGCGCGGAAACCACGAAGAATTCCGTTCCCGAACCAACGTATATCTTGCTTCCATCGGTTTTGACTATGTCGGCCTCGTCCACTCCCGGAACCTGAACGTTCGTCGTCGAGTGGCCCGGAGCGGTCCCGCCCTGATAAATCCGGTACTGAACGCCGGCGGTTACCGAGGCCGCGGCTTCGGAGATCCGCGGTTCGGAGATCAGCGGTGCTTTGGCCGCCGAGGAGTTTTCGAGGAACTCCGCCATTTCCTGGTAACTGCGGAAATTTTTCAGCCCGCTTCCGGATAGCTGATCCGGAATGAGAAGGTAAACCGCTCCGAGCACTGCGAAGAGCGCAACGGCCAGAAGCAACGACCTGTCCATGCTTAGATTTCGGCCCTTTCCAATAAAAAATTATCGGTGGACCGGTAGATTTAAAAATCAGCGGAAACAAAAAGGTTTCATGAGCGTTCCGGAGGATGTGATCTCGGTTTTAAAGGAGATTAAAGACCCGGAAACCGGGGGCCCTGTCATCGACATGGTGAAGGATCTCAGGGTCGAGGGAAAGAAGGTCTCCATGAAGTTCGTCCCTCCTTTCATCGGTTGCGCTTTCTGCGGTCTCATAGGGTCCATGATGGACGAGATCAGGGAGGCTCTTGAGAAAAGGGGATACGAGGTCGAGATAGAACTCGGGTTTCCGGAGGAGACCTGAATGCTCGTCGGGGCCGTAGGAGACATCCACGCACCCCTGTACCTGGAACGGTTCGTTCAGGCCCTGGGAATTCTGAAGGAAGGACCGGATCTTTTCCTTTTCGCCGGCGATATCACCGAAAGGGGTCACATCGGCCTTTACGCGAAGGTCGTTGAGGCGGTGAGATCGAGGTTCGGCTGCCCGGTGTTCGCCTGCCTCGGGAACACCGAGTACGACGAGCACTCCGGCGAGGTGAGAAGCACCGGGGTCGAGCTTCTACAGGAGGAAGCGAGGGTTCTTGAAGATTCCGGTGGGAGAAAAATCCTGATAGTCGGTTCCAGGGGGGTTCTGGATTCTCCAACGATCTGGCAGAGGACCCACATTCCGGGCGTGGAAACCCTTTACGCCGAGAGGTCCCGGAAGCTGAAGGAGCTTCTTTCGCAGGAGGCCGATGTCAAAATTCTCCTGACCCACTACGCCACGACCTACAGGACTCTGGAAGGCGAGAGACCGGAGATCTATCCCAGCCTCGGAACCAGGAGTTTCGAGGAGTTTTTCAGGAACAACCGGGTGATATCGATCCACGCGCACGCCCACCTGGGAAAACCCGAAGCCAGAATCGGACCCACCAGAATATTCAACGTGAGCCTTCCGCTTCGCGGCTGCGTGACCCTTCTGCGGGTCTGACCACCTTTCCCTTCGGACTCGGGACGATTCTCAACTTCGCGTTCGGAAATTCGTGTTCGGTCCCTTTCACCGCGTAAAGGACCACGGCCAGGGCTCCGACCTCGGAGTGAGGCTGGTTTGTGACCGAAAGGTTAAGATCCGCGAGTTCGAAGACCTCGCGCGGAACCTTTTCGCCCCCTACCACGAACAGTACATTCCCTTTCAGCCGCCTGAGTTCGCTCTCGAACGGGACTCCGTACATCGTGAGGTGAACGCGGAGACCGGGAAAGTTCGAGATTTCCCGCCTCCAGGAGTTCGAGTACCTCACCCTGAATTCACCGCCCCACCTCTCCGTGACCCCGGCCACGGACTCTTCAAGGGCCGGGTCCCGCTTTCCGGTGTAGACGAACTCCGAACACCCGAAGGCTCTGGCTACGAGGGCGCAGTGCGTGGTTATTCTCTTGTCCCTCTCCGGCCTGTGGCCTATTTTAAGGACGGATATCAATGTAAGCACCTATGGTAGCCCCGGGCAGATTCGAACTGCCGTCTCGAGGTTTCCTCATCCGGAGTCAGAGCTTTGATTCCAAAGCCTCGCATCCTTGGCCGCTAGACGACGGGGCTACGAAATTTAATGAATCGGCGGAAGTATTTATTTTTTGTGCCTCATCTTCTTTCTTCTCTTTTTCAGCTTGTGCTTTTTGATCTTCTTCCTTTTTCTCTTCTTCCCGCAGGGCACGGACTTCACCTTACGATTTCCGCTATCGAGCCGAGAACCATGTCGGCCTCGCACTCCGGTCCTATGCCGGTTTTCACGAAAACCGTGGTGAATCCGAGCTTTTCGCCGAGCGCTATGTCCGAGGAGCAGTCGTCCCCTATTAGAACGGTTTTTTCGGGTTCCAGGCCCAGGGAGAGGATCGCCTCGGCCATGAAGTCCGACGGCTTTCCTATCAGCACCGACTTAACCCCGGTGACCTTTTCCACCAGGGCCGCGATGGCCCCGGCTCCGGGAAGGATTTTGGTGCCGCAGAGAAAGCTTCCTTCGGATGCGACCTTGTAAAACTCCGCTCCGGCCCTCACCTCCTCGCAGGCGGCGGCCAGCTTTTCGTAGGAGAGCCCGCGGTCCGTCCCTATCAGGACGGCATCGGCCTTCGAAGGAACGACCTTTATTCCGGATTTTCTGAGCTCGGAGACCAGACCCTCTCCTATGCAGAACACCCTCTTCCCTTTCAGCAGGGACCTGGCCGGAACCGATGGATTGATAACGCTCCCCCTTTCGGCCGCTATCCCCATGTTTCTCAGTTTTTCAACGAATCCGTCCAGGGTAAGAAGGGTGTTGTTGGTTGCGAAGAAAAACCTCTTTCCGCTGGCCTTCAGCGCCGAGAAAACGGCCGGAGCCCCGGGGAAGACCTCCTTCCAGTTCCACACCGTCCCGTCCAGATCGAACACGAAGTTTTTAAACCCGTCGAACCTCGGGTCCAGCATATTATATACCGGGTCTCCGGTTTTTTAAAAACCTTACTCTTTCATGGAACGCTCTACGAACCTTTTCACCCGGTCTATAACGAGTTCGATTCGGTCGGTTGTTAGGTGGACCCAGTATCCGAGGAACGCGAAGAACGCCAGGACCCCGGCTTTCAGGGTACCGGCCGGAAGGAAAACGAGGAAGACCCCGGCAGAGTACGCGAACATTCCCGGAAGCCTGTGTGAGTAAATTCTCTTCTCGGACGGTACGTAGCTCTTGTCGTTCCTCAGCACCTTCCAGGCCAGGTAGAAAATGTCCGGAGCCAGGGAAGAGAACAGGTAGATCAGGAAGGACGCCGCGAGGAGATCGAATATCAAAACTCCCCTGGTGGCGTAGTAGACCGCGAAAAGCGCGTACAGGGCGAAGATGTACTTGGAGGACCTGATCGCCAGGCCGTAGTGCCTTTTGAATTCGTTCTCTATGTGTTTTTTGCTCCTTTTCTTTCCCAACCACTCGTAAATGAAGTTTTTCACAGAATCCCGCATAATACTACTTGGATTCCGGAATTAATAAAGCAATTCCGAGAGATTCCCGAGATACGTCCCGTCCGAAAGATAGACTTCGCTTTTTTCCGGATCCGCGAGCCTCAGGATGGGTGAACCCGGTTCTCCGGAGTTTACCGACCGCGTTCCGGTCAGGGAGTTGAACGCCGGAACCACTATAAGTTTTTTCAGTCTGGCTTCCGGGTACCTTTCTTTCAGCTCCTTTCTCTTCAGGCTGCAGATGAGCCAGCACCTCTCGGTCACCTTCTTTCCGAATCCCGGTCTGAACTCGACCGCCGGATGCTCGTGACCCATCACGGCTACCCTGCATCCGACGACCTCGTTCGAGGGCCAGGTGTGACCGTGGAAAAAACCGACGCCGGAAAGTACGATTCCCGTCGGCGGGGCGACCCCGGGCACGAGTTTCTCCAATTCCGGATCGTGATTTCCCTTGACGCAGATTACCTCCGCGGTTTTTCCCACGGACTCCAGGAATCCGATTACCTGGGCGTTCTCGAAACCGCTCCTCTTCGGGATCGAGTGGGCCAGGTCGCCGAGGAAAACAACCTTCCCGGCCCCGCCTTCCCTAACCGAAGTGAGAAGCCTTTCCAGCATTTTTTCGGTCACGGGTGGAATCGAGATCCCTGATTTCAGGAGTTCCACCTCGTACCCGAGGTGCAGATCGGAAACCGCCAGCACGTTTTTAACCGAGAGGGTGCGCTCCCTCGAGAAGGCGACCTCCATGAAGTTTTTCACCGTTTGAAAGGACTTAAAATTTTCGGGGCTTGTTCGCCGTACCGGACGAAAATTATATAAAAATAGTTCGATATAACGAACAAATATGGAAAAAATCGTGAACTACATAAAAGAAAGGATCTGGACGGCAGAAGACATACGCCTATCTGGGAAGAGAAAGACTCCCGAAAAGGTTCGTTTGGTCCAGAATAAAAAAGCACGTCACGAGTTTTAAAAAAAAGTGAAGACTCTAAAATTAATTCTTTTACCGGGTCTCCGCGGCACCGGGAAAACAACCCTGCTTTCGCAGTTGTATCTTTACCTCATCGAAGATCTGAAAATAAATAAAAACCGAGTGCTGTTCATCTCAATGGATGAGGCTTCAAAATTGCTCGGATCAGGCATTTACGAAATTATCAAAGCGTACGAAGAGATTTTGGGTGAGAGGCTGGTTTCGCTGAAAAAGGAAGTGTACTTGTTGATCGATGAAGTGCATTACGACGTAAAATGGTCCACGGCCCTGAAGGTCATCCACGATACTTCATGTTAAGGCTTTTATCCTGGCAACCGGTTCGAGCGCACTCTCCATGAAAATTTCAACGGATCTCATGAGAAGGGCGATGGTGGAAAAAGTCTACCCCCTAAACTTTTCCGAGCATTTTTTGTTAAAAAGAAAAAAATCGCCTCCGTTCAGGCCGGTAAAACAGGTTCTGCGTGCGATGTTAAGCGAGACGTACGCCAGATCCAAGAAGAAAGTGTTTGAAAATCTGTACGGAGAGCTCTCTACCAAGACACAGAATCTTGAGGTAAGGAGGTTTCTGAAGTGCGGAAGCCTTCCGTTTTCTCTGTACATGGAAGAAAACGAGGTTTGCAGCAAAACACTCGGGATTCTCGATAAAGTGGTTTACGAAGACGTTGTGAAACTGGAAAACTTCGAGCATGGGGTTTTAGACAAAATGTTCAAGATAGTTCTTTTAATAGCGGAGTCACCGTCGGTAAACTTTCAGACGATTTCGAATTACGCCGAAATTTCAAAACACACGGTCTCGAGAGTTATAAACGCCTTCGAAAAAGCGGACGTGCTGTTTTCTTTGAAACCGCTCGGAAGCGAGGGTAAGGTGGTGAGAAAGGCCTGGAAATATTATTTTACGGCTCCTGTGATGAGATTCGCCCTTAAAAAGTCCGTTGGTTTGTTTAAGGAAAAGGATGTGGGTCTGCTCTTCGAGGATTACCTCGCCGGTGTGTTCAAAAGAATCAGGGAGACGTCCTTTCCGGCTCTGGAGGTGTTTTACGATCCATACAGGAACGGGGCGGATTTCGTCCTCGTATTTATGGACAGAAAAATCCCGGTTGAAATAGGGTTCGGAAAAAAGGAAAGTAAGGGTATCAAGCAGGTGAGGGTCTCTGCGGAGAGGTACGGCGCCGACTACGGGGTTTTGATTTCCGATGGCGGTTTTCGCATCGAGGACGGTGTTATATTCATTCCAAAGGAGCTCTTTCTCTGGATCTGAGTTAAGATTTTTAAACCCTGCGAAAAATTGAAAAATATGGAGAACGCGGTGCTTATCGGACTGGCGCTCGTGGTACTGGGGTTCCTCCTCCTGGTCCTCGGAGCTAAGGAAGTTAAATTCGGGGTAGGCGGCTTCATCGGTCCGGTCCCCTTCGGCTTCGCGAACGATCCGAAGTTCCTTGCGGCGATTATAATCCTGACGCTCGTTCTCGCGCTCCTGTTTTTCAGATAAATTTTTATTCCGGAGAAATAATATTTATGAAAATTCAGGCGGGTGACGAGGTTCTGCTTCTCGGGAGGAAGTCCTACCTCGTGAAGGTCGGGGAGCGGAAGTTCCACTGCGAGTTCGGTACCGTGGACCTCTCGTCCCTCGTGGGCGCGGAGTACGGAACCCGGGTCAGAACGCACCTGGGCGAGGAATTCGTCGCGGTCCGGCCTTGGTTCCCGGATCTGGTGAAAAAGTTCAGGAGGGCCCCCCAGGTCGTCCTCCCGAAGGACGCTTCGCTCATTCTCGCGGTTACCGGTGCCGGGCGGGACACCGTGGTCGTGGATGCCGGCGCCGGGAGCGGGTTCCTCGCCATTTTCCTCGGACGGTACGTTAAAAAAGTTTACACCTACGAGCGGAGAAAGGACTTCTACGAAATAGCCTCGGAGAACGTCAGGAAGGCGGGTCTCGGGAACGTCTCGGTGATTCACGGCGATGTTAGGGACTGCGATGTTTCCGCGGACCTGGTTACTCTGGACCTTTCGGAACCGGAGTCCGTCCTTCCCCGGGTCCGGGAGATTCTGACTCCCGGGGGTTGGGTGACCGTGTTTTCCCCGTTCGTCGAGCAGGTGGGAAAGGTCGTGGAAAAACTCAGGGAACTCTCGTTCGCCGGGGTGAGGACCTACGAGAACATTCTCAGGGAGTGGGGGGTGGAAATCGGTTCCAAGGGCCCGTCTTCGAGGCCGAAACCCTACGTCCTGCACACAGGCTTTCTCACCTTCGGGAGGAAAACCGGATGAGGGTCGTTTTTTTCGCCAGGGGACATGAGAACATTTCGGCAACCCACAGAACCACCTTGGAGTTTACGAAAAAACCGGATGTGGGCCCGCGGGGAACCTGTATCGTCGGTGTCCGTTCCGATCTCTCGTGCGCCGAGCTTCCGGAAGATTTCAAATCCGCCCTGAGGTCGGGGAAGAAGGTGAAAATCACGATTTCGGCCGGGCCGTTTCGCGAGGCCGTCACGGGCTTCGGTTCGCCCAGGCTGGAGCTTTCTCACCCCGAGGACATAGTGGTCAGAAAATCCGGTTTCGCGGATTCCCGGACCCTCTGCATCTTCGCGGACAAGTCCGCTTCCGACCTTTCCCGGGGCCTCGCAGAAGTTTTAAGAGACCCCGGAACGAAAATTAAGGTTGTCCTCGAGATTCAGGGCTCGTAGTATAGCTTGGTCAGTATCCCCGCCTTGGGAGCGGGAGACCGCGGTTCAAATCCGCGCGAGCCCACCAAAGGTGGTACCCCTGAGACTGGATGAATACCTCGTTAAGACCGGGCTGGCTCCCTCCAGGTCGAGGGCGAAGCAGTTAGTGAAAATGGGTGCGGTGAGGGTTAACGGAAAGACGGTTACCGATCCTTCGAGGCAGGTGGGAGACGGGGAGGTCGAGATTTCGGATCCGAGTCTCGCGGATAAGCCTTCGGGCTACTTCAAGCTCAGGAGAATCATCGAGGAAACCGGGCTCATCGAAAAGAAGGACGTTGTACTCGACCTTGGCTCGTCCTCGGGCGGTTTCGCGCTCGCGGCTTCGGAACTCGCCTCGGTCGTTTACGGGGTCGAGATCTCCCCGGAGTTCAGAGACAGGCTGGAAGAAATCCAGAAAAAGAAAGATAATATTAAAATCACCTTCGATAACGTTTTCACCGCGGATCCGGAAAAGGTGGCGCCGGAACCCGTGGACGTCATCCTCGACGACCTCACCCTGGACCCGGTTTCGAGCTTCAGGGCCCTGGAGAGGTTTCTTCCGAGGCTGAAGCCCGGCGGCCGGGTTCTTTTCGTGGCCAAGCTCGGTTCCAGAAAGAAGAAAGACCTTGAGACCACGGTTCGCGGGTTCTCATCACTCCTGGGCCTCGAACTCGAAAGGATTCTGGAAGGCGAGAAAAGGGAAATCTACGCTATCCTGAGAAAACCGAGGGCAGGAAAAGGGTGAGGAGCGCCCCGAGCGTCAGAACCGAGACGAACCTGGTCAGTTCTTCCGCTCTTCCGGAAATTCCGGAGGCAGCGGCCCTGAAGATCTGACCCCCGTCCAGAGGGTAGATCGGAAGTAGGTTTATAGCGCCGACCGCGACCGAGATTATCCAGAGAAAAGTCAGAGCGTTCACTATAGAGAAGAACAGCCCCGGGTCCACCCTGGTTACCGGCCCGGTTCTAACGTCCTCGAAGCCGGCGGAAAACTTCTTCCCCCCGAATTCGAAGGTCACGGTTTCCGGGGTCCCGAGTTCCTGGGACAGAAAATTCCCGCTCGCCATCTCCCTGTAGTCCGATGAGACCGGAACCCCGTTCACTTCGGTGACCACCCCGGACCTGAATCCGGATTCCCACAGTTCGCTACCTTCCCTTGCCGTAAGGACCACGCCCGGTCCGGTTAGTGCCGGCCAAACCGCAAGCCAGGTAAAAAGGAACAGAAACGCGGCCGTGACGAAGTTTGCGAACGACCCGGCCGAGTAAATCCTGAGCCTTGAGGGAACCGGCTTCTTTTCGAGCGCTTTCTCCGACAGTTCAACGAAGGCTCCCGGAATAACGGCGGCCACCATCAGACCCACGGATTTTATCCTCACCCGCTCGACCCTGGCGAAGATCCCGTGAAAGAATTCGTGGGGGATCACCACAACGGCTATCGCCAGGAGCCAGAGCCAGACCGGAATCAGGAGGAGCGGACCCTGAGTCCGGACATCTTTTTCGGCTGAAGGCAGGAGGAGAAAGGCCTGGGATGTCTTCACCTCGCCCTTCAGGATTTTGAACGATGTCTGGAAAACGGTTGCGGTCGTGAAGATCATGACCAGGACGCAGACGGCAACCGAGACCGTGCCGGCGACCTTCCAGAATTTCCCGTACCTCGAAACCGAGTTTATGAAGCCCAGAAACCTTCTGGTTCTCCTTATAAAGACTATGCCCCTTCTCTCTATGTTTTTTCTGTCGGCGAAGAGAAGCGCCGCGATCCCGAGGATCAGCAGCAGGGAGTACACCTCTATTTTCACGCACCTCGCAGATTGTCGTAGATAAATATTTATGGGAGAGATTTAAAAACATTTACATGCTGCCGGGTCTCACCGTTAAGTGTACGATCGGAATTCTCTATTGGTGAGACCCCAACTTCGCTTCCGGGGTGATTTCTATGGGGTCGGTGTGTGTTTCCTGCGGGGGTTTTAGAGTTGGTTTCAACTGGAAGAGCCTTCTGAACAACGGTTCTTCGGTCGTTGAGGTGAACCTCAGTCCCTACTGTCTGGACTGCGGGTTAAGGCGCCTCAGGGTTCTGAGAAGATCGCTGAAGACCACGGGAGCGCTACCGGAGCTTCTTCCGGAAGAAAGGTGTTAAGTGGTCCCCGGAGGGAGATTCGAACTCCCGACCTATCGGTTTCCGCGCTGAGGAACCCTTCTGGGCGAAGGGCCTACAGCCGATCGCTCTTTAGCTTCCGGAAACCGCTGAGCTATCCGGGGATAAATAAAGATACCGTTCGGATACTTAAATTTTTATTTCGTGCTCCTAAACTTTATTCATGGAATTCCTGAAGGACGTTCTCAGGAAGCTTAAGCCCGGACCCGGGGAAGTTAAGTCGATGAAAGCGTTCGTGAAAAAGCTGCTCGAGGTAGCCGGCGAGGTCTGCTCGGTTTACGGAGCCAAACCGATGCTGTGCGGTTCTGTCGCCAAGGGAACCTGGATAAAGCCCGAGGTGGACCTTTTTCTGCTTTTTCCCGCTTCGCTTCCCGAGGAGAAGCTCGAAGATTACGGCCTCAGGGCCGGGAAGGAAATCATTAAGGAAGTCGGCGGCAGGTACCACATCTCATACTCCGAGCACCCCTACGTGAGGGGTGTTGTCAAGTTCGGCGAGAGGTCCTACTCCCTGGACGTGGTTCCGTGCTACGACCTTCCGCCCGGAAAGGTCAAATCCTCTGTTGACAGGACCCCGCACCACGCGAGGTTCGTCATCGAAAGGATAAAGGGTCTGGAGGACGAGGTCAGGCTGCTCAAGGCTTTCTGCGAGGCCGCCGGCTGCTACGGTGCCGAGCCCAGGGTCGGGGGATTTTCCGGGTACCTCTGCGAACTCCTGGTGATAAAGTACGGAAAGTTCCTCTCGGTCGTTGAGAATGCGTCTTCCTGGAAGCCGGGAACCGTTATCACGCTGACCGGCCCGCCGGTGAAAAAATTCAGGAGTCCGCTGGTTTTCGTGGATCCGGTGGACCCGAAGAGGAATGTCGCGGCCGCCGTCTCGGAGACCGGTTTTTTCAAGTTCGTGAAGGCTTGCAATCTGTTTCTTTCCGACCCCTCCGAGCGGTTCTTTTACCCGGAGCCGCCGGTTCCCTACACGATGTTCGACGTTAAAAAGGCCGTTAAATCCAGGGGAACGAGGATATACATAATACGCTTTCCCAGACCCGAGGGGCAGGAGGACGCGGTCTACCTTCAGATGAAAAAGTGCGTCTCCAGGCTGAAGCGGATTCTGGAGCGCGAGGGCTTCGAGCTCGTCGGGGCCGAGTTCTGGCTCGGACCGGAGTGCGCGATTTTCCTGGAGGCCGGGAGGTGGCAGCTCCCGGCCGTTAAAACCGTGGTGGGGCCGTCCATCTACTCGGGCCACGCCGAGGAGTTTTTGACCGGTTCCGGCGCCGGGAGGTTCGTTGTGATGGACGGAAAATGGGTCGGGGAGTACCGCAGGGAGCGGAGGCTTTTGATGGACTACCTGACCTGGATATTTTCGAGATCGTCAGAAGAACTCGTGAAGCTCGGAATTCCGAAGAAGGTTGCCGTGGCGATCGCGTCCGGATGCGAAGTGACTTCCGGTAGCGACGCCGTGAGAACGGTTTCCAAGCTTCCGCCGGAGTTCGGCTCGTTTCTCAGAGAGTACTTCGAGAGGGACCTCAACCCGGTGGTGAAATGAAAGCCGATGGATACAGGTGCGTTCACTGCTCCGCGACCTATCCCTTCGACCTGTTCCGTCGGAGGTGCGACTGCGGCGGTTCGTTAGAAATCGTTTACAGCGGAACTGGATCCATCGGTCCGGGAACCGGGCACTGGAGGTACTCCGGGTTCTACCCCGTGAGGAAAAGGGTCAGCCTCGGGGAGGGTTCGACCCCGTTTTTAGAGTCCGTTAAAATCGGTCCGGAGCTGGGTCTCGAGCTTTTTTTCAAATTCGAGGGCACGAATCCCACGGGCTCCTTCAAGGACCGGGGTTCTGCGGTGGAGATAAGCGCGGCCATTGAGGCGGGGGCTTCTTCGGTTGCCTGCGCTACAACAGGAAACATGGGTGCTTCTGTGTCGGCCTACTGCGCCAGGGCCGGTATAAGGGCCGTGGTTTACTTTCCGGAGAGGACTCCGGAGTCCAAGGTGAACCAGATAAAGTCCTACGGAGCCAGAACCGTGAAGGTACCCGGCGGCTACCGGGACGCGGTGAGACTCGCGGAAAGGGCTGTTTTAAGGGAAAGGGCCGAGTTTCTGGCGGGCGACTATCCTCTCAGGTCCGAAGGAGAAAAGTCCGTGGCCTTCGAGATTTTCGAAAACTTCGGGGGCGTTCCTGACTTCGTGATCTGCCCTGTGGGAAACGGAACCCTCATTTCCTCGATTTTTAAAGCCTTCTCCGAGCTTAAGGCTTCGGGTTTGACCGACAGAGTCCCGAGGCTCATCGGTGTTCAGGCCAGGGGCTGCAACCCGATAGCGAGGGCGTTCCGCACAGGCGTTTTTTCCCCGGTGAGGCCGAGGACCGAAGCCGACGCCATAGCGTGCGGGGCTCCCGGAGACTGGAAAAGGGCCGTGGACTCGGTCAGGTCCTCCGGGGGATTTTTCGTTGAGGTTTCGGACCGGGAAATGAAAAGGGCCGTGAAGGTCCTCGGATCCGAAGGCATCTACGCCGAACTCTCGGCCGCGGCCCCGGTGGCGGCTGTTGAAAAACTGGAAATCCGCGGCTCCGCGGTTCTGGTGATCACCGGCACAGGTCTCAAGAGGTCGGTCTGATGGAACTCATCTTCCTCGGCACGGGTTCGGGAATTCCCACACCTTCCAGGTTTCACTCCTCGGTTCTGTTCAGGTACGGGCCCGAGATTTTCATGCTGGACTGCGGGGAAGGAGCGCAGATAAGGATGTCCAGGGCCGGGATTTCCCCGCTGAAAATCGGAAGGATTTTCATCACCCACTGGCACGCCGACCACTTTTCCGGACTCCTTCCGCTTCTCGAGACCATGAACCTCATGGGAAGGACCGAGCCTATCGAGATTTACGCACCGGAGGCCGGAAGGTTCGTTTACCCGATTCTCGAACTCAGTTACTCGGATCCGGGATTCGAAGTGACTCCGGTCGAGGCCCTGGGAGATGAAAAAAGGACCCTGGTGGAGACCGAGAAGTACCTGATTCGTTCGATCCCGACCTCCCACGGAGTTCCGTCGGTCGGATTTTCCTTCGTCGAGAAGGATAGGTGGAAGGTCGATCCGGTGAAGGTGGCGGAGGCCGGTCTCTCGGGACCGGAGATTTCGGAACTCAAAAAGCGGGGAAGATTTCGGGGCGTCAGGATAGAGGAGGTTGCGACCAGGATTCCCGGAAGAAGGGTCGTTTACTCCGGGGACACCGAGCCCGTGGCAGGAGTGTTCGAGGAAGCCGCCGGCGGGGTTCTGATTCACGACTCCACCTTTTTCGAGGATCCTAAGTACCTTCACTCTTCTGCCAGGGAGGTCGCCGAGCTCGCCCGGAGGTACGGGGTTAAGGTCCTGATACTGACCCATTTCAGCAGAAAGTACCCGAGACCGGACCTCAGGGCGAGAACCCTCAAGAAGGTTTTTCCCAACATTTTCGTGGCTAAGGACCTTTCGAGGTTTCGCGTGCCATGAGTTCCAGCCGCCTCACCCTTTCCTCAACCGGCGGGTGGGTGGAAAACAGCCTGGAGAAGAAATCCGAGGAGATCGGGTTCACTATCCACATGTGGGACGTTGCCGGGTTTCCTTCCGAAGGATGCGTTTTCACGAAACCGGAAATCTTTCTCAGTGCCGAGGCCAGGGCTTCCGGCTTCCCGGATATAATGGCTCCGGTTCTGTCCGCGAGGAACTCCCGGGTCCTGGAGATCGCGAATCTTATCATGGTTGCGGCCAGGGGCGCCAGAATCAGGACCGGAAGAAGCGCCAGGACCGACCTGTTGTCCCTGTAAAGGCCGAACCAAACCATCTGCGCTAAGTACGCTATCGCTCCGGCCATTACCGCCGCAACCGTTGACACCAGGATGTCCCGGTT
Source organism: Candidatus Aenigmatarchaeota archaeon (assembly GCA_015521825.1). Lineage (GTDB taxonomy): Archaea > Aenigmatarchaeota > Aenigmatarchaeia > Aenigmatarchaeales > JAADFI01 > WANL01. The sequence goes on along the minus strand of WANL01000015.1, from coordinate 1,248 downwards.
TTTAATGTGGGAGATTTCGTGGGAAAGGACGCCTTCCACCTCGTCCGCATCCAGATTTTCGAGGAGACCGGTGGTAACCGCGATTACCCCGTGCTTCGGGCTCCTGCCCGTGGCGAATGCGTTCGGAACCGGATTTTCGATCACGAATAGCTTCGGGGTCGGGATCCCGGCCTTTCTGGCGAGTTTCGAGACCGCGGCCCGCAGTTCCGGATCCTTCAGCGGCTTCGCTCCGTAAACCGACAGCACGATCCTGTCCGAGAACCAGTAGGCCGAGAAGTTCAGAATCAGCGAAAGTATCAGGGCCAGGGTGAGACCAGCGGATCCTCCGAGAAGGTACCCTATTCCGAGGAATATTCCGGTCAGGAATCCGAGCAGCAGCGCGGTTCTCACGAACGCCATATTTATAATCGAACTCCCGGGATTTTTAAATTTTACTCCACGACGACCTGGGTTCCGAACTTTATCCTGGTTACCAGCGGCTCTTCAGGGGCCGTGACTTCGGAGAGGGAGTACGGAAGGAAATCGCAGCTGACGGTACCGCGGTCCTTCCAGCAGAAGTTGGCGCTCTTTCCGAAGAATTCGCCGGAGTCCATACCGTTATTCCAGAGCACATACCCTTTCGGGTTTTCCGGATCCCTGATCAGGAGGGCGAAGGTTCCGGGTATCGGGTCCGGGGAACCGTAGAGGTAGTAGTTCCCGGAGGAATCCTGCCTAACCGGGCCCTGGTCGAAAGAGCTCACAATGGTTTTTTCGTCGAGGTCGTTCCAGTCCGTGAAGTTCGCATCGTTCCTCACACGGATTTTTCTGGTTCCCGGAGCCGCCGGGACCGGGGAGAACCCGTCCGTGAGGGTCAGGGTGAAGTCCGTGTCGACCGTGAACTTGAAACTCGCGGTTCTCCAATTATCGCACACCGTTTCGGTCCAGGTTGTCCAGCGGATGCACTCTCCGGTCGTCGAGTTCCGCTCCACGCACTCGGAGCACTCCACGGTGCTGAGTTCCTCGTTGTTTCCGCTGTCCGAAATCACGGTGTATCTCTTGTCCACGCTGTACGAGACTTCGGGCGAGAGGAAGATGAAAGGATAGGAGCCGGAGATCTCGCTTTCCATCCGGTCGGCGGCCCGCGCGATTCTCGACTCTATTTCGGGCCAGCCGGTGCGCGCGAGAACCTCCTCGATGCCTATCGGGCAGGAGTAGCACGAGTACCAGCAGTTTCCGCAGCTTTTCGTGACCGTGGCCGAGGTCTTTAGG
>WANL01000014.1 GCA_015521825.1 Candidatus Aenigmatarchaeota archaeon | reverse complement strand
CACCAACCTTTTCCACATCTGAAAGGTTTATCCCGGCCTTTTTGAGACAGAATTTTACGGCGTTTATAGGTTGCGAACCGTCATGTTTTCTTCTTGTGAACCTTTCTTCCTCGGCGAGTGCTATTATTTTATTATCTTCTATAAGACATGCTGCAGAGTCGTGCATCCAGCCAAGGGTGATTCCCAGATAGTACGGCATATCCTAACTTTCGAAAGATTATATTTAAAAATTTTCAACAAGTATACTAAGGTGCGGTTCAATTGATTCTACCTCCAAGGTATACACGATTTAGATCAGAAAAATGGGTAATACACAATGAGTTAATTACTTCAATCATGATTTCACCTCCTTTACAGAACCGTCATATTTGTTGACAAGAATTTTTTACACAACCTCCTTCAATTAACCAATAATCTCTAAAAGCTGCTATAGATTTTGGAGGTACATCTTTTGTAACTATAGCACCAGCGGCAATGTAGGAATATCGTCCAATTTTTATTCCACCTATTATTTTGGATCCAAATCCAATGAATACATTATTTTCTATGATGGGGGATTCTTCTATTACATCATCCCATCCAAGATGAGGGTTCCTGTGAACATGGAGCAATTCTCCAAACATCCTAACGTAATTCCCTATTTTTGCTCTTTCACAAACAAATCCACCTATAATAGAATTATCTCCGATTTCCACATCGTCATAGATTTTAGCACCGTATAAGATATAACAATTTTTACCTACTTTTACATTCTCTCCAATCTTGCAAAAGTCTTCAATCTTTGTTCTATTATCTATGATTGTACCTCTATTGATGATCACATGCGAGCCAATTATGCATTCATCCCCAATTACAGTGATAATAGTTTCAGATTTATCTGTAAATTCAATTAAATCGGGCCCTAAACCTATAATGGTATAATCACCTATTCTAACTTTCTCGCCAATTTTAACTTCACCATAGAGTTTCACTGTACTTGGGACCCTCCTCATTGGCTTACCCCCATCTTTCTATCCATTGAATAATTTCCCTTATTACGAATTTCTTATTCCTTTGAGATTGTTCACTTTCCCCTGTCTCATCATTGTACGCTACAAATCCATGGTCAGCACACTTTAAGGTAATGAACTTTGAATATTCATTTGGAGAGCCATATTTTTTGGATATTTCATACGGAACCATAGAATCCATATCTCCATGAATTGTTAACACTGGACAGGTAATCTTTTTAAGATGTTCATATGGTTTTATTATCCTAAATTCTTCAACCAGCTTAGCTCCAATTTCAAATACTCCGTCTAACAAAAGGAAACCTTTTTCCTCCAAATCTTTAAACCCTTTTTCATTAAAAGATTCTTTTGCCCAAGGAACTATAGGTTTAAGAAATGTAGCTTCATAATCGAGCACGGGACATAACAAAATTAGGCAGTTTACAATGTCTGGATTTTGAGCCGTATAAAGTATGGCGGGACCTGCTCCAAAACTAGTTGCAATTATGGATATTTTTCCTTTCCAATTCTCCATTATCTTTCTGGTGCTTGCTTTTACGTCTAAAAGTTCCCCTATTATCGTCAACTCTCTTTGAAGTCCTTCACTTTCACCATGTGCCCTAAAATCAAATCTAAGCGATGCGATTTTACTCTTACATAGCTTATGAGATATTTCGACATAAAAGTCATTCCACTCATTCTTATCCATTGTTATTCCATGCGCCATTAATGCAAATCCCTTTGGATTCTCCGGCATGGTGAAGATTCCACAGAGTCGTGTGCCATCTAAACTATTGTAGAATATTTTGTTCTCATTGCACATGTTCTACACCTCCATTTCCAATTAAATTTAACCAAAAAGTTTTCTTATTTAAAAATATCCTAATGCAATATCTTTAGCTACCAGTTTTGAAACTTCAGAGATAGGATAAGTGTTTGTCCTGTTATTCTCTAACCTTACCCTTTAGATATTTAAATCTTTACCCCTTGGGGTAAATTTTACCCATTTAAGTATGAAACTCCGTTCAGGGATCCGGCGTTCAAAATCCGAGACCGATTCTTTTATGGTTAACACCGCCTCCACAGCGGAACTATTTACCTGCATAAACCTTAAATATTTTCGGGGAAAATTTATTTTCATGGAAAGGAAGCTCGGGCCGGAATTCCCGGCCGAAATGTTCAGGGATTTCCGCCTCTTTCTCTGCCCGGAGTGCGACGCCGAGATCCTTACGGATGAAGAGGAGGTTGTGTGCAGCTGCGGGGCCGAGGCCAGCCCGATAACCGGGGGTTATCCGGAGGAGTTCATCTGGCACCCGAACAGGAGATTCTGATTATCCGAACGAGAGGAGCGATGTCTGGGACGCGGAACAAATTTCGTCCAGGACCCTGTTAACCCTTTCTTCTGAGAATCCGAAGTCGTCCACCAGAAACTTCAGAATCCCTTCCCTGTCCGGCTTTCCGAAGGAAATCGTTACCGAGTCGTCAACCGGAGGATTCATGAAGAAGCTGAAAATCGTTTCGGCCGGCACCGGTTCGCCTTCGAACTGGGAATCCCAATCGACGGCTCTGAGAACGCCTTCCAGGGTTCCGGCTTCTTTAACGATCTTCAGCGCCCTTTTCGGTCCTATACCCTTTATCCCTGGGTTGTAGTCCGTTCCCACGAGCATGGAAAGGATGATCAACTGCTCCCGCGTCACTCCGAGGGATGCGAGAGCGCCTTCCAGCTCGATCAGTTCCGGTCTTACCCGGACGTACTCGTTTTTCCCGGGCATTTTCTTCCTTCCGGTTATAGAAAGGTTCCGCACGAGTCTGGACGATCCGAACAGCAGGGAGTCGAAATCCTGGGAAGCCGTTGAGTAAACCATTCCGGTGCGGCACATGTGGGCACACTGGGCCTCACCTTCCGAAGGAGCCTGAATCACGGGAATCCCCATAAGCCTCAAAAGGGTTTTGGCCTGGTCTATCATTTCCTCTGTCACGGTAGCGGCCTGTTGAGATGCAACCCTTATTTCCTCGAGATCCCCGATTTCCACGGCCTTTTTCAGCCTTTCCTCGGCTTCCGCCCTGGCCTCCGCCCTTTCCCTGACCACCCTTTTGAACTCCGGAGGTCTGCCGTCGAAAACCCAGACCGTTTTTATCCCGGAACCTATCAGTTTCGAGGTCCTGTAGAAAATCCCCGAAAGATGGGACGTTACCCTTCCCCTTTCATCGGTCAGCGGCTCTCCGGTCGTCCTGTCCCTTATTATGGTTACGAACTGGTAGAGCCAGTTGTACGCATCGACCGAAACGACCCTTCCGGTGAGAGCCTCCCTTTCTATTTCCCTCCCTTTGATAAGGTTTCCGAGCTGGACTCCCATGTTATCAGACGAAACCCTTGTAGTACCTGGAGTAGACCCTGGAAGAGGACAGTTTTTTCGCATCCCTTCTGTAAAGATCGTCCCTGAGCTTTTTTCCTGTGACCCTTTCCCATTCTTTTAGCGGAAGGGAGAATTTTTCCTGGATTCTGTCCCTGTACCACTCCGGGATCACATTGAAGGCGCAGAACGGGACTATTTTTCCGTCCGGCTGGGCGTAGTGAATGCAGCACCTCTTGACCCTTTCGATGTCGTAGTTCCAAAGGTCCATGAAGTGCATGAGTCCGACGAAGAGTGTTTTGTGGTGGAGTTCTCCGAGGGACGAGTAGTCGCCCCTGACCAGAATCTTAAACAGAATCTTTGCCAGATTTATGTTCTTCGGCTGCTTTTCTCGATCGATGAAGCTCCTGAGTTTGAAAAGCACCTTGCTGGCCACCCAGTACCTGTTTTTTCCGGATCTTATCTCCTCGGCCTTTTCGTCCAGGTATTCCATCAGCCCTTCGACGTCCACGAACCGGGTGATCGGAATGACCTTCCTCCCGTCCTTGAAGAGGTATGTGGCCATCCCGCACACGAAGTGTGTGCTGAGTTCGTACTTGGGAAGGTTCGTCAGGGATTCCACGAAGTGCGTCAGCGGTGTTACTGTCGGTATCGGGTAGAAGTCTTCCGGTTCCACGATCCCGGTCTGCTCGGAAAGGAGGTTTATCACCTCGGGGATCGTGATCCTGTACTTCCTCACCTCGGCCTTCGTGATCCTTCCGACAAGGGAGACCGGCTGGTAGTTCACTCCGCGAACCACCCTTATGTGCTTCAAACCGAATTTCAGAATGTTCCCGACCTCTCCGTCGTTCACCGTCTTTATCACCGTCGGTACCAAGACGACGCCGAGACCGGCTTTCCTGCAGTTTTCCAGCACGAAGGGGACCTCGTAGTGATTCTTCGGATTGGTTTTCGGGTTGGTTCCGTCGAAACTAAGGTAAACCGTGTTCACCCCGGCTTCCCTCAGCTTTTTCACGAGCTTCGGGTTCGAGGCCAGCCTGATTCCGTTCGTGTTCAGCTGGACGTGGGTGTAGCCTTCTTCCTTGGCTATCCTCACGATGTCCAGTAGATCATCCCTGAGAAGCGGTTCCCCTCCGGTCAGCTGCACGGCGTTGCACCCAACCGGTTTTTCCGACCTCATCGACCTCAGCATTTCCCTTATTTTCTCGAGACTCGGCTCGTAAACGTAGCCCATCGCCTTTGCGTAGAAAAAGCAGTAAAAACATTGAAGGTCGCATCTGTTGGTTACGACCACATTACCCAGAGCCGTGTGGGTCCTGTGGAGCGAGCAGAGGCCGCACGTCTTCGGACATACCGGAGTTTTTTTCACGTTCGGGTTCTTTATCCCCTTTCCGTCGTGCGAGAATTTCTGTACCCTCAGGTAGGATTCCGCATCCCCCCAGTAAAGGTCGGTGAACGAGCCGTGCTTCGGACACTTCTTGGTTATCCAGATCTTTCCGTCTTCCTCGTAGATTCTCGCCCGGATTATTCTCAGGCACTCCGGACACAGGGAACCGGTAATCCTTTCCATGGTTTTAATATCCGTACCCCGAATTTAAAAATTTGTGGCCCGGGGTTACTCCAGGCCCTCGGAAATTTCCTGAAGCGCCGAAACCAGGCTGTTCACCACTTCCTTGCTCGCCTCGAAGCCGAGGCCGCTCTTGAACCTCTTCTCGCCGGTCTGGGTGTAGAAGCCTTTGGAGATCGATATGATCTCGTTTTCTCCGCTTTCCGTTTTCGCCTTTTTTCTCGCCACTTCCACGAATTTGTTGTTTCCGAACCTAACCTCTTTCGTTTCTATGGTTTCGAACTCTACCATATTCCGAACCTCCTTTTACAGAAGGGTCTGGGACTCGACCTCCACGCTTCCGACACCGTCGATGCTCCGTATCTCTTTTTCCACGTTTCCGGTCTCCCCGTCCTCCGACAGCACCAGGACCCTGGCTACCTTTATTCCGAAGGCAAGGTCCTCGATCCGGAAGTCGCGGACGTCGAATTTTTCCCTCAGAACCCTTTCTATTTTAGAGAAGTCGGCACCTTCTTCGGGTGCGATCCTGAAAGTTGTTGCTACGGTCATACCTGATCACGGACCCTCGAATCCGCATTTCGGGCAGGTGTACCGGTTGGAAAGTCTCTTACACCTGCTGCACCTGACTACCGTGAACTCCCCGCATGAGGGACACGGGAATTTGACAAAATTTTCCTGACCTATCAGCCTTATCCTGCAGGTTCCGCACTCCAAGTCCTTCACCGTGTTGTTTTATATTCTGTGGCATTTAAATATCTTCCGGCCCCTGTAGTTCAGCGGACAGAACAGGACCCTGCGGAGGTCCAGACCCGGGTTCGAAAATCCGGGATTCCCGGCGGGGGCACCATCGGTACGATTACCAGAAGCAGCGGATTCCTTCCGATCTTCTGTACCTATTCCGCAGTTCCCCGGCTCTCGTCACGTACTCTTCCGCCGTTTTGCGATCCTTTGCCCTCAGGGCGGCGATGAGATATCCGAAATACAGCAGTTGATCCTTCCAGAAATCCGAATCCGGACCCGGTCCGTACCCGAAAACCGTCCCTCTGATTATCTCTTCGAATCTTCGGGAGTTTTTCAGCTGTTTTCCGCAGAATTTTTGCCAGTCCCGGAGTTCTTCAATCAGATGGGTTGATGGCCCGCCTTCCTCAATGAGAGCGCACACTTCGTTCAGGTACCGGCTACTGCCCATACAGGATATTACCGTCGAAATATAATTAAATATTTCTATCCGGCTCCTGTCGGAAGATTTATAAAGCGCGGGAAGAAATAAAAATAGAGGTGATCGGATGGCAGCGCTCGTTGTGAGAAGCAAGGTAAGGGAATGTTGTAAGGGAATGCGAGTTTCCGGCGACTTTTTCGACGCCCTCGACAAGGCCGTGGAGAACCTGGTGAAAACCGCGGTCAAGAGGGCGAAGGCGAACGGGAGAATGACCCTGAAGCCGGCGGACCTCTGAGCCGGCTTTTTCGATTTTTTTGGAAAAATTTTTAAGCTTCGACCTACCCTATTAATTTTAATGCAGGGATAGCCAAGCCAGGTCAAAGGCGCTAGGCTTAGGGGGCGAGGCTCAGAGACCTGGGACACCTAGTCCCTTAGTGGGTTCGCCGGTTCAAAGAGCCGGAAATCCGGCTCCCTGCACCAAAAAGTGATCCGATGGAGAGAAGAGCTTCGGTCAAAGCCAGGATATCCGACGTTCTCGAGACAAAACCCTTCCGGGTAAGGGTCACCGGGGTGGTGGTTTCTACCGGAGAAACGGAGTCCTTCCTTTCGGTCACCCTCGACGATTCCACGGGAACGATAAGGTGCAGGGACTTCGACAAAAAGGTCCTTAACGGCGTGGAGGTCGGAGACATAATCGAGGTTATCGGGAGAACCAGGGAGTACGGAGGAGAAACCTACATCCTTCCGGAAATCGTCCTCAGGCACAGGGATCCGAACATCCTCCTGTTAAGGCTGCTGGAAACGATTCCGGAGAGGGATAACGATTTAAAGGCGAGAATCCTAAAGTTCGTAAGGGAAAGGGGCGGCGCGAAGTACTCGGAGATCGTTTCCGCTCTCGGCGCCGAGGAAAACGAGGTGGACGTTGCGGTTCAGGAACTCCTGGACGAGGGTTCGTGCTTCGAGCCGAGTCCGGGATTCATAAAGGCGGTTGAATGAACTACGAGGAACTCCTGGAAAGGGCGATGAAGCGGATAAAGAGAAACGAAGGAAGGGAGAGGTTCGAGGTTCCGGTTCCCGAGGTCTTCTTCCAGGGTAACCAGACCGTGATAAGGAACTTCGGTCAGATAGCCTCTGTTCTGAACCGGGATCCGCGCCACTTCCTGAAGTACATGGCCAAGGAACTCGCAGCCCCGGGTCACACCGACGGGCGAAGGGCCTCGTTCCAGCGCGTTGTTTCCAAATCCCTGGTCCAGAAAAAGGTGGAGAACTACGTTAGCGAGTTCGTGGTCTGCAGGGAGTGTAAAAAACCGGACACAAAACTCGTCAGGGAAGGGAGGGTTTTCGTTCTCAAGTGCGAGGCCTGCGGGGCGAGAATGAGCGTCAAGCAGGTGTGAGAATGTTCAGCTTCAGGGTTCACCGGAGCGGAAAGGAGGTCGTGCTCGCGGTCTGCGACTCCGAAATCCTCGGCCGGACCTTCGAGGAAGGCGAGGTAATCCTGGATGTCAATGAGGAATTTTACGGAGGCGGGACCGGCGGTCCCGAGGTCTTTTCCGCCGAGTTCACTTCGATGATAGTGGTCGGGAGGAAGGCCGTTGCCGAGGCAGTCAGGAGGGGACTGGTCCGGAAAACCGCGAAGGTGTCCGGCATCCCCTACGCCTTTGTGTTCAGGGTGATTCCTTGAAGGCCCAGTTTTTCATAATCTCTTCAGTTGTGATAGCTTCCGTGCTTTTCTCGGTTGCCCAGACCATAGTGGACTACTCCAGGATGGACCCCCGGGTCGGCGGGAACTTTCCCGACCTGTTCTACCTTAAGGAGGTGAAAAAAGCCCTTTACTCGGTTCCGGCTTCTTCCACCTGCGAGAGACTCAAAGACGATCTAAACGATACCGTGGAGTTCCTGAGAGACAGGATGCTGTGGAGCGGAATAAACCTCACGGTCAGGTACGATGTGCTTTCCTGTTCTTCAGTCGTGTTCAACGTCACCGGAACCTCGGCGTTCACCAGGTTCGATCTCCGGTTTTCCTATCCGTAAATATTTTTAACTCCGGGCGCAAATCATAATCATGAAGGGAATTTCGGCCGTAATCGCCGTGGTAATGATCCTCGTCATTTCGGTGTCCCTCGCCGGGATTTTCTACTTCTGGATTTCGTCCACTGTATCCGGCGGGGCCGTTGCCACCGAGAGGCAGGTCGAGAAGGTAACGAAGGGCGTTCTCACCCAGATAAAGGTCGAGTCGGTCTCCGGGAACAAGATCTACATCAGAAATGTAGGTATTTATCCGGCTTCCGACTTCCTCGTTTTCATCGACGACGAGCCCGTTCAGATAATCAACCAGAGGCCGGTGGAGCCGATGAGGGTCGGGGTGATAGAGGTCAATTCCTCCTGGCTTATGAACAGGAAGGAAGGTCCCCACACCCTGAAGGTGGTTTCCGGAATGAGCCCGGTGGTCAAGACCCTTTACCTCGGATCCGAGACCTACGATATCTGCGGCACCTGCGGTTCCGGGGAGATAACGCTGAGAGTCGCGATCGCCGAGAATCCGGTGTGGGTTAATCTCAGCTACAGCTCCTCGACCCTCAACAACGACTACAGGCTGGCTGTCAACGGCAGAACCGTGGACGACTCGAAGGAAGCGACCACCGGAATCTACCCTGCCGACATGGGAGCAGGTTCCGGTCGGTTTTACTTCCCGGTGCCCCACGGCTACTTCAAACCCGGGGAAAACGAGATGAAGTTCGTACAGACCTCTGCAACGAATCCGGTCTGGTCCGACGTCAGGATCAGCGTTTACTATATAAGGAGAATCTACTGAAGGGCGATGCGAATTTCGTGAACTTCCTGTACGGCTCTTTTTTGACCGCGGATATCAGAGAGAGGAACTCGGAGGCGTAGACCATGAGCCTGAAGTTCTGGTTTTTCGGTATCCTCGATAGAAACAGGTCGGCGAGCGCCAGGAGTTCGTAAGCCTTCCAGACCTCCTCCGGGTCCTCGTACTCCCTCCATATGTTTTCCGAAAACCAGAGGATAAGCTCGTTCAGCGGCTTTTCGCACCTTCTCACAGCGTCCCTCGCGGCTTCCGGACTCCTCGTTTTCAGCACTATTCTGAGGGTGTCGAAAACCGAAAGCGGCCTGTCCCTGAATGAAAACCTGCCGCCGGCCGACGCCAGCTCGAGGTCGTTCAGCGCCGACCTTACGTCCCCGTCGCAAGCAGAGGAAATCTCCTTCAGCACGGTTTCCGGGACGCCGAGACCCTCGGATTCGCAGATTTTTTTCAGCAGGGAGAAAACGCTTCTGGACGGAACTTTTCCGAGTTTTACAGGGACGGCCGCCTTCCTGAGCTTCCTTAATCTGTAAATATCGGTCGCTGTGGCAACGACCGGAAAGGCCGATCTGGAGGCGACCTCGATCGCGGCTTCCTGCCCCTTTTCCATCAGGTCGATGTCGTCGAAGAGGATGATCTTTTTTTCGCCGAAGAGGGAGGAGGAAGCACCCAGCTCGTTCATGGGGACGGATTCCGGAAAGTCCGGGTCCACGGTTACCACCCTGAACCCTTTTTCCCTAGCGTACGCCAGAACCATGCTCGTCTTTCCGACACCAGGCGGCCCGTAGAGAACTATGACCGTTCCGGGCTTCCAACCGGAAACGGCTTTCGAGAACTCTTCCTTCGCCTTTCCCTGATCCGCGATATCTCCGAGACTCTTCGGTCTGTACCTTTCAACCAGCACCCCGGCACCTCGCCGCCAGAAAAGCGAGAAGGGCTTCTATCTGGATCCTCGGGTCCGCACCCTGACTTATCCTGAACTCGCACTCCCCGAGTCTTTCAACCGCCTCGGCCGGAACCTCCCTGCTGTGAAAGGCCGAGAGAATCTCCCTGGCTATGTCCTGACCCGGAACCCCATCCCTAAACATCAGCTCGGTGAGAACTTCTCTGGCTTCCGGGAAGTGTCCGGAAAGCGCGAGGTCGACCATTTTCCCGACCTTTTCCGGCTCCGGGGATCCGGAAATGGTGTAAACCCTCTTTTCGGTGACTCTTTCCCCGGCGCACGCCTGAAGAAGCGTCACGGCCTTTCTCATGTCACCCCCGGTTATCGAGAAGATCGCGTCCAGGGCCCGGTCCTCGACCTCGAGGTTTTCGCGCTCCGCTATTTTTCTGAGAAATCCCTTCACGTCCTCCTTGGAAAGCAGCCGGAACCTCAGGACCACGCACCTGGACTGGATCGGTTCGATTATCTTGCTCGAGTAGTTGCATATCAGGATGAACCTGCATGTCGAGGAGTACTTTTCCATCATCCTCCTGAGGGCCTGCTGGGCCTCGGCCGTCAGCGCGTCGGCCTCGTCCAGAATCACGATCTTGTAAAGCCCGCCCATGCTTTTCGTTCTGGCAAAATCCTTGACCTTCCCCCTTATCGTGTTTATCCCTCTTTCGTCGCTCGCGTTCAGCTCTATGTGGTTCCTGGCCCAGTCCTCGCCGAAGAGTTCCCTGACGACGCAGAGGGCAGCCGTGGTCTTCCCGCACCCGGCCGGACCCGAGAATATCATGTGCGGTATGTTTCCGGACTTTACGAAAAACCTCAGCCGCTCGACCACGGCCTCCTGATTCACTATCTCGTCCAGTTTCCTGGGCCTGTACTTTTCAACCCACAGTTCGGCTTCCATCACAACCTCCGGTTTTTGACTATCCTCACTATGTAGCCGGCCACTTTGTTCCTCATGGACTTGGCCTCTATGATGCCGAGTTCCTTTATAACGTTTTTGTTCGCTTCGAAGTTATCCGTGAACCTTTCCGGATACTTCTTCACGAGTTCCTTCGCTATGGTTTTTATCCACCTGGTCCTTATTCTTCCCATAACGGTTTTTTATATTCCGGTTAATATTTAAAAGTTATGAAAATTTTCTGCTGCTCGTCCGGGGTCGTTGTCCTCGAAGGAAACAGGGTCGTGGATTTCAGACCGTTCGAAGACCTTAAGAGGAAGCTCGAGGAAATCGAGACGGGGACGCCTCCGGAAGTCGAGGAAATGAGAAGGAAGTACCCCGAGGCGGAGTACGATCCTTCACCGGCTCCGGTTCGGGCCGACCTCCTGGTTCCGGATCCGGAGTCCTTTGTGAAGAGGCTGGTCGGAGCCCAGATTCAGAGGATCGGGGAAAAACTTTCCTCGTTATCGAAAAGGGACAGAATCCTGGTGATGGTGATTTCCGCGGTTTCTGACCTCGAGAAATCGCTTTCTTCCTCGGCAGCCAGGCTGAAAGAGTGGTTCGGTCTCCACTACCCCGAGGTCATGAGGCAGTACCGCAATCCGGTGACGCTCGCGAAAAGGATACTCGAATTCGGTCACAGGTCCGCCTTTCCAAGGTTTTCCGGGTCTTCGGGTATGGAGTTCGGTCCGGATGACATCGCGGCCGTGAGTGAGTACGCCGAGCTCGTGGTGAGAACCTCCGCCGGGATAGAGAGGCTGGAAAGCTATCTGAAAAGGCTTTCCCAGGAAGTCATTCCCAACCTCTCCGCCCTCCTCGGTTTCAAACTCGCTTCCAGGCTGGTTGCCGAGGCAGGTTCCTTAGAGAAGCTGGCGAAACTGCCTTCCAGCGCGCTTCAGCTTTTAGGCGCTGAGAAGGCCCTTTTCCGGCATCTGAGGAAGAAAACCAGACCGCCGAAGCACGGAATAATATTTCTGCACCCGGACGTTTCCGGGGCTCCGAAGCACCTGAGAGGGAAGGTCGCGAGGCTTCTTTCCTCCAAGGCCGTTCTGGCTGCGAGGGCGGATTACTACACCGGTGAGATCATTCACGAGGAACTGGTGGCGGATTACAGGAAAAAACTGGGTGAGATCCTTGAGGCTGAAAAGGATAGACGGTAGGATAGCCACGGTTAACGCTGTGAAGGGTTTCGACTACTTCGGGGACGGTCTGATTTCGGTAGACGGTGAGGAGTGCAGATTTTTCAACCCTTCGAGGTCCAAACTCGCCGCAGCTTTGGTCAGGGGACTTCCGGTCGAGTTCGGAGGTTCCGAGGCGGTTCTATACCTCGGTGCGGCCCACGGCTACACGGTTTCCCATGTTTGCAACCTGGTTCCCTCCGGTGTGGTTTACGGGGTGGAATTCTCGCCGAGATGCTTCACCGAGTTCCTTCCGGTCTGTAAAAAGCTGAAGAACGCGGTTCCGATTTTCGCCGACGCGAGGAAACCGGTCTACTCCTGGGTCGGCGCGGTCGATGTCGTTTTTTCGGACCTCGCCCAGCCGGACCAGACCGAGATAGCCCTGAGGAACGCCGACCTGTTTCTCAAACCGGGTGGAACGCTGATGATCGCGATCAAGACCAGAAGCATAGATGTTACCAGGTCTCCTAGGAAGGTGTGTGCATCGGAGATCGATAAACTCGGGAACCGGGGATACCGCGTTCTCGCCTGGGACATGCTCGATCCCTTCGAAAAGGACCACGGGTTCGTCATTGCGAGGAAAGAAGCCTCTCCACCCTCTTCCTGAACCTTGAAAACTCACCAACCGGAATCTTTGCCCCAGCTGCGTTCTCGTGTCCCCCGCCGGTTCCGATCCCTTTCGCGGCTTCCGAGAACACGAAACCCATATCGTGCTTCCTGGACCTTCCGGAGATCTTGTAAAAGCCGTCGGACCTGGCGTAAACTATTATGGTTTTGTCTGGGTAGAGATCGAGCAGCCTGGAGGCCAGAATGGAGGTCATGTTTTTCTTTTCGGTTTCGAAAAAGGTAACATCTTTCATGTATATCTCGAATCTCTTGACCTCTTCCCGGAGCTCGGACCTGAACCTGGAGGCCGTTTCCGAGTATTTTGAGTCCAGGAGGTCCTGGAGGCCGGAGCAGTTGGAAAGGAACTTCGCCAGTTTCACGAGCCCGGTCTCCTTTTCGAAGAATCTGACCGCTTCTATTACTTCCGCGCCCTCGGCTTCGCGCCCTTCCGGCTTCAGCGCCCTGTCCGAAACGGCGCCGAGGCGCATCAGCCACCGGAGATCCGGTTTCCCGAGAAGATCGAAGAGAACCTGGGATGTCGAGATGTAGGCCTTCGGGTCTTCGAGCCTCGGGTTCACGTAAACCACACCGTTCCAGTCCTTCACGGACACCGGGTGGTGGTCCACGACAACGGGTTTCGGAAATCCGGAAACGGCATCCGGTGAAGGGACCGCGATGTCGAGGAAGAAGTTGACCTCTCCCCTCTTTTCGTAAAATTTTTCGAAGTGGTCGCCGTACTCCCCGCACGCCAGGGTGTACTTCCTTCCGGCTTCCCTCAACACTTTAAGAAGCATCGCCGCAGAGCACACCCCGTCCCCGTCCGAATGAAAAAACACGCCGACGAGAGCGGCGTCCTCCAGAATCCGGAGAACGTTCATTCCTCCCTCACCAGGACCACACCGCCTCTGAGAAAGCTGTCGAAAGAGGAGTCCATTACATCGGCATGAAAAACTATCAGGGCTTCCACTGTCCTCGGGTTGGCCCCCGAGGTTCCGAGGTCCCCGCCGTGCGAAGCGACTATGTGGATGACCTCTTCCGGAAACCCCCTCGCGTAGAGCTCGGCCGCGGCGAAAACCGCGTGGTCCAGGGTGCATCCGGTAAACGTCCAGGCGCCTTCCAGCTTCGTGAGGAGAAACACCTTCATAACATCGTGGAGAAGGGCCCCGGAGATCACGTGATCCAGATTCACCTTTACTCCGTAAACATTTTCAAAGTGTTTCGAGATCTTTATCGCGAGTTCAACGACCGAGACCGTGTGGTCCACGAGCCCGCCAGAGTACGGATGATGCCCGCCTATCCAGGCCGGAAGTTCGCTCAGGTCGGTCCTGGTGTAGGAAATCTCCGGGTTGGAAATTTCCGGGTTTTTCAGCAGCTCGACGGTTTTCTTCCGGAGGTCCGGGTCTTTTATCCTTTCCGCGAGTTTTAACAGCCTTTCCATGAATAATTTTTTTACTTTTCCGTGTTTTTAAGCCTTTACCACCCCGAATCTGTACTCTCTTCCCTCGAAGGTGAAGGAAAAATCGCCGGATCCGGGTCTTGGCTCGCAGGAGGTTTCCGAGATGTCCAGGTCGAGGAGCTCTTCCGGAAGCAGGGCCGCGGCCCTCTCCCCGGGAGACAGGCCGAGCTCCTTTCTCGCGGCCTGGATCGCCCTTACCAGTTCCCTTCTCAACCACTCCTTCTTGAGCTCTCCGTCCGCCTCGGTGTTCAGAACTACCCTGCATCCCGGGAAGTCCTCCCGGCCGATGAACCTGACGTCCTCCGGTCCTATTTCGAAACCTTCAACCTCGACTCTCCCTTTTTCAAGCTTCCTTCGGAGTTCCGAGGGGTCGGACCTCCTTATGGCCTCGGCCACCCGCTGCGTGTCCTTTCCGAATTTTTTGCCGAGCGAGGAAAAAACGGGTCTGACCTCCTCGGGTTCCCCGATGTCCCTAAGTTCGAAGGCCATCAGATTGGCCGCTTTTCTGAACATTTCCCCCAGGTCTTCCAGCGCCTTTCTCACGGTTTCCGAGCAGTATATGGTTGCGGACTTCAACGGGTACCTGAGCTTCACTCCGAGCTCCTTTCTCTTCCTGTTGCAGACCTCCACGACCTTTCTTACGATTCCGACCTTTTCTTCCAGTTCCCTGTCCCTGGGTCCGGGCTCCGGCCAGTCCTCTATGTGGATGCTCGGTTTCCTTCCGAAAAGAACCTGGTAGAGGTGCTCGGTCACGAACGGGGTGATCGGGGCGAAGAGCCTGAGAAGCACATCGAGTACTTTTTCTAACGTTGAAATCGCTGCCGGGTCGCCTTTTTTTATCCTGTCCCTGACGAGCTTCACGTACCATCTGGAGAGGTCGTTTACCGTGAACCCGACCAGCAACCTTCCGTAGACGTGGAATTCGAAGTTTTCCACCGCGCGGTTCACATCCTCGATCAGTCCTGCCAGCCGGGAAAGCAGCCACCTGTCTTCGGTTTTTTTCTCTGCATCGCCTTCGGTCCTGTGCTCGAGGAACATGGAGCAGACGTTCCAGAGGATGTTCAGGTACCGGTTCATTTCCTCACATCTTCTTACGCTGAACTTCTGGATCTCCCACGGAGCGTTTTCCCAGCAGTAGTAAAGCCTCACGGCATCCGAGCTTACCTTTCCAAGGATGTCCTCGGCCCAGATTACATTCCCGACGCTTTTCGACATCTTTTCTCCTTTCTCGTCTACCACCCACCCGACGAGACCGACGGACCTGTAGGGCGCGGAACCGAAGACGCCCTGGGAAAGGAACATCAGGGAGTCGAACCACCCCCTTATCTGGTCCTGGGCCTCGACAACGAGGTCGCAGGGAAACATCTCCTCGAATTCCTTTCCGCTTTTCGGGTAGCCGAGTGACGCCCAAGGGGCTATTCCGGAGTCGAACCACACGTTGAATATGTCCGGCACGCGCTTCATCTTCCCCCCGCAGCGGCAGGGAAGTTCCACCCTGTCCACAACGTGCCTGTGAAGGTCGTCGAGCTCGAGGGGTCTACCGGCCAGTTTTTCGAGCTCCTCAACGCTTTCCACAATCACCTCTGACCCGCAGTCGCAAACCCATATCGGCATCGGTATCCCCCAGTACCTCTGCTGGGAGATGCACCAGTCCTCGCGCTCGGCCACCCACTTTTCGAACCTTTTTCCGGCGTAATCCGGCATCCACCTGACGCGGGAGGCGGCTTCCAGCATTCTGGCCTTTATCGGATCTACCTTCAGGTACCACTGCTCGCTGACGCGGAATATCAGCGGGGTCTTGCACCTCCAGCAAACCGGATAGGAGTGGGTTATCCTTCCGGCGTGAAGCACCAGGCCCCTGGCCTTTAAGTGCTCTATTATCCTTTCGTTCGCCTCGCGAACCGGGATTCCGGCGAACTCACCGACCCCGTCGGTAAACCTTCCGCGTTCGTCCACCGGGGACAGAACGTCCAGGCCGTAGTGCTTTCCGAGGAGGTAGTCCGAGTCCCCGTGACCCGGGGCGACGTGGACTATTCCGGACCCCTCTTCAACCGATACGAAGTCCTCGTAGACGTCTTCACCCGAGCCGTGCTTTCCGTAGGACCTGGATTTCTGGATCGGAATGCTCGCGACCACGGTCCTTTTCACGCCTTTCTGGACCTCGACGTCGAGGATCGGCTCGTACTCCAGACCCACCAGCCTGGAACCGGGGAAGGTCTCGACGACCTCGTATCCGAGCCCGGCCTTTTCCATCACTTCCCCAACCCGTTTTTCGGCCAGAATCAGGATCTCCCCGCCGGCGCGCACCTTCACGTAGGTCTCATCCGGGTGAACCGCCAGGGCGGTATTTCCCGGAAGGGTCCAGGGAGTGGTGGTCCAGACCACCAGGAACCCGTCCATACCCTTTGCCCGGACCTTCAGGAAAAGGCTCGGATCCGTGAGATTCCTGTAGGAGTCCGAAACCTCGTAACCGGCGAGCGCGGTTTCGCACTTCGGGCACCAGTGAATCGGTTTCTTCCCCCTTACCAGGAGGCCGTTTTCCCTAAGCCTCTTCAGGGTCCACCACGCCGATTCGATGTAGTAGTTCCTGTAAGTGAAGTACGGCTCGTAAAAGCCCCGCCAGGCGCCCAGAAGCCTGTAGCACTCGATCCACACCCTTTCGTTGTGAAGGACCTTGGAGAGGCAGTGGTTTATGAACTTTTCCACGCCGAGGTTCTCTATTTCCTGCTTGGAGGTTATTCCCAATTCCTTTTCCACCATTACCTCGACCGGGAGTCCGTGGCAGTCGAAACCCGGCTGGAGCCAGGGGTCAAACCCCTGCATTCCCTTTATCTTGGACCATATGTCCTTGCACACGGTCGTCTTTATGTGACCGACGTGCGGAACCGCGTTCACGTAAGGCGGTCCGTCGAGAAGGTAGAACTTCTTCCGCCCGGCCCTCGCCTCCTTGAGCAGCTTAGGGAGCCCGATCTTCATCCAGAATTCTCTTACCGAGGATTCGAGTTCGAGCGGCCTGTAGTCCCCGAGTTTAGATTTTTCGTTCACCCACGAACACCACCCTTAATAATATTTCCGTCGGAGACTTAAATCTTTCTGTCGGCCGCCAGGTGCGAGAAGTAACCCAGAAACGCGAAGAGCCCCGGGATCGAGGTTCCGGTAAGTGCCGAGGAAACGGCCGAAGCGAATAACGAGAACAACAGGGCCGCCGGAAGCGAGTGGAGGAACCCCCGGTGTTTGGGAATTCCCATCGCGGCAAAAACCACAGCGGTTGCGGCCGTCGATACCAGAAAGATCCTGAGGTCCCAGTAGTTGACCACGGCCACGGACAGACCCACGAGGAGAACGGCCTTTCTCGCGGTCTTCCGGACCGAAGAGGACTTCGAGTCCAGGTCCGGGAAGACCGAGCCGAGAACCGACCAGACCAGGGATGCCAGGACCTGGACTTCGCTGAGTTCGATTCCGCCGATGAGTAGAAGACCGAGGAGTACAAAAAAGGAAACCGAACCGATGGTCGCGTGCCTCCCTGAAAGCATAATTTTAATTTTCCGGACCCGAATTTTTAATATGCTTGTAAAGGACGTCATGACCAGGGAGGTCGTCACGCTTTCTCCGGACGACAGTTTGAAGGCGGCGGTGGAGAAGCTGAGTTCCCGGGGGATCTCCGGGGCCCCTGTGGTCGAAAACGGAAAGGTGGTCGGAACCATATCCGAGAGGGACATCCTCGAAGCGATAGACGTTTTCTTTCCCAAAGTCCACCTGGACACAGGGAACTTCTTCTCGGCGATTATCTCCCTTCTCAAGCAAGGTTCGAACTTCAGGGAGGTGAAGAAGCACCTCATAGAGGCCGAAAAGGTCAAGGTCGGGGACGTCATGAAAAGGTGCGTTGTTACTATCGATGAAAACGCGACCGTTATGGACGCGGTCCGCCTGATGACCAGACACGGGGTGAACAGACTCCCGGTGGTTTCCGGAGGCAAACTCGTCGGAATAATCACCAGGGCGGACATCCTTAAGGCGCTCGGAAGGTAAATGGGGCCGAGATCGGGATTCGAACCCGAGCCAAGGGCTCCACAGGCCCTTGTGCTGCCGCTACACCATCTCGGCCAAACTTTTATATACTTGGATTCCAAAAAATATAAAAAACTTCCCGGGTTTTTCGTATGGACGAGGTCGAACTTTTCCCCGAGAGGGAGAAATACGAGCCGAGCCCGATAAAGAGGCTCGAAAGGAAGATAAGGGAGCTCGAGGAGTCGAGAAGGGATTCCGGTCTTCAGGCCGTTCTGGAGGAAGTAGTCCAGCTCGTTAAGGAGAATCAGAAGTTCGTTCGCGAGGTAATGAAGTCCAACGAGGAGATAAAGGGGGAACTCGCCAAACAGCCCGGAAGAATCGAGGCGATTCTCGAGTCCATAAACACGCTTCTCAGGTCCAACCAGCGGCTCGTGGAAGACGTGATAAAGTCGAACAACGAGCTCAAGGAAGCTGTTTCCTCGAGCATCAAGAAAAACTCCGAGGTTCTGGACTCTATAAACGAGCTTCTCAAACTCGTGAGGGCTGCGGGAGAGGCCGACATCAAATCCACCATGCCCGAGGCCCTCAAGCCGGTTGTGGAGGAGATAAAAAAGGTGACAGAGGCCGCCAAATCCCTGGTGGAGACGAATAAGGAGATTTCTGAAAAGCTCGACAAGGCCGTTAAGAAGATAAGGCTAGGGACCCCGGTTTCCAAGATTCTGGAGATGTACCCCAACGTCACGGTGAAAAGGGTCTGATTCAGATGAAGGCGGTTTCGACCATCGTTACCGTAGTTCTCCTTTTGATGATAACGGTCGGGCTTGTGGCCGTCCTCTTCGTCTGGCTTTCCGGGATGCTCTCCACCATAACCACGGAGTCCGGGGAGACGGTCGAGCACAACATAAAGTCCCTGACCACCTCGATAACGATAGAGTCCGCGATTTTCGACGGGATCTCCTTCAAGGCCTATGTTTCCAACAGCGGTAGGGAGGACATAGACATGAGCACGGCCGCGGCCTTCGTTGAGGGGGTTTACCAGGATATAGCTTCCGGGAACTCCGGAATTCTGCGCCCCGGCGAGAGGACCACCCTGATAATCAACAACAACACGGATGTTTGCGGTAAGATTCTGCGGATTTCTGTGTATCCGCAATCCGACGCCTTCATAACGGTTAGGTGTGTATGAAGTCCCAGGTCCACACCGTTTCGGTATCCCTCCTCTTTCTTATAGGCTTGGTTCTCATGATAATGGCTTTTTTCTGGGGTGAGCCGATCCTGAGGTCCAGCGTCGAGACCTCGTCCTCGGTCCTGGCTGAGACCTTTCTCAAGAAGCTGGACTCCGAGATCCGTTCGGTTGTGTCCTACGGAGGTGTGGCCGAGCTGAACTTCGAGGGTCCGGGTATCCTGGAAGTCCGGCCGGAGGAGGACCTGGTCGAGATAAAGTTCAGGGCGACCACGGAGTTCCCGGAAAACTGGACCTACCTCAGGAACACGACTTCGGTGCTCAGGGAGAGAAAGGACGGCGACATGTTCGTCATTCAGCTTTTCTACAGGGACATTGACATCGTGGCGTCCGGAAAGTTCGCGCTATCCGAAGGTGTTGTGACTATAAGGAGGAAGGACGGAAAGGTCGAACTCGAACTTATTTGAATGAGTTTTCAGATATTTTTTTTATGAAAGGGCAGTTCGTGACCCTCGAGCACGTGTTTTTCTTCGTGATAGGGGTCGTGATGACCATAGTGGTTTACTATGCCTTTTCTGGGATAGCCGATAACATAGAGAAAACCGGGGTTCACTACCAGCTTTTGCGGGTGGCCGAGGCCCTCAGGTGGCAGCTAACCTCGGTTTACCTCGCCGGGAACGAGACCGGGGCGAGAATAGAGGTCGGTGTCGAAATACCGGTCCAGGTCTCCGGCTGCGTCTACGGTATAAAAAGGGGTCTGGTCGTTTTCTGCGAGGAGACCGGAGAGTCCGTCGAGGCCTTCGTCCCGTTCCCCCTCGAGATCAAAAACGAAATAATTTATAGTAGCTCCGGCAGAATTAATATAACCTACGAGGAGGGTCGGCTATGGATGGAGTGAGGCTCAGACCGTTTTTCCGCAGGCTCGTGGCCGGGTACAGGAACCTTCACGCTAAACCGCCGAAGCCGAAACCCCGGGAACCGGAAATGCCGAAAAAGATAAAGGGGAAGATTCAGATCGAGAAGCCGAAGGAGGCGGTTGAGGGTATAGAGATCGGAGAGGTGAAGGGGAAGTTCATTCAGAAAAAGGAGGTGGACCTCTCCAAAATAGATATGGTGTATCCGCTGATTCCGAGGGAGCCGAAGAAGGGGGAGAAGGTCTACGCGTACGCAAGGATAAGGTGGTCACCAGAAGACTATTCCCTCGTCTACGAGGTTCACGAACCGGAGCTGACCGAGGAGGACAAGAAGCTTCTGAAGGAGATAAAGAACATTCTCATAGAAAAACTGGACGTGGATTTCTCGAAGCTGAGAAAGGGGGAGGCGGTCGAGTACCTTAAAAAGAAGTTCGAGGAAACCCTTAAGGAGCTCGCGGCCGACCTCCCTCCGGAGAAGATAAAGGACCTTCTTTACTACGTGGAAAGGGATTTCATCGGACTCGGAAAGATAGAACCCCTGATGAGGGACCCGAACATCGAGGACATTTCCTGCGACGGGGTCAACATCCCGATCTACGTTTACCACCGCAACCCGCAGATAGGAAGCATAAAGACCAACGTGGTTTTCACGGATCCCGAGGAGCTTGACACCTTTGTGAACAAACTGGCCCAGAGGTGCGGTAAGACAGTCTCGGTGGCCAAACCCCTGGTGGACGCGGCCCTGCCCGACGGTTCCAGACTCCAGGCCACGCTGGCAACGGACATCGCAAGAAGGGGATCCAACTTCACGATCAGGAAGTTCACCGAAAAACCGTTCACCCCGGTTAATCTTCTGAAGTACGGAACCCTGGATATAAAGATTCTGGCATATCTCTGGACGCTGACCGAGTACGGTAAGTCCATTTTAATTTCCGGAGGGACCGCCACCGGAAAGACCACCCTCCTCAACGCCCTCTCGCTTTTCATAAAACCGGAAATGAAAATAGTTACCATAGAGGACACGGCCGAGCTGAGGCTTCCCCACCCGCACTGGGTTCCCCAGGTTGCGAGGCAGGCCATGGCCGAGGTAGGCGGCAAAAAAATAGGCGAGGTTGACATGTTCGACCTTTTGAAGGAGTCCCTCCGTCAGAGACCGGACTACATCATAGTGGGAGAGGTGAGGGGGCGGGAGGCTTTCGTCCTCTTCCAGCAGATAGCCACCGGTCACGCAGCTTTCGCCACCATTCACGCGGACACTGTGGAAAAGCTTCTCGACAGACTCACCACACCTCCGATAAACCTTCCGGCTTCCTTGATAGAGAATCTGGACTGCGTGGTCTTCCTCGTGAGGGTCAAGCACAAGAATCTCTACGTCCGAAGGGTCTCCTCGGTTTTCGAGGTTGTGGGCTACAACAGGGAGAAAAACCTCCCGATCTTCAACGAGGTTTTCAGGTGGGACGCCTCGACCGACACCTTCGTCACCGTGAATCCGAGCGTGGTGCTGAAGAGAATCGCGGAGCAGTACGGCCTTTCCCCGGAGGCGATAAAGAAGGAGCTCGGTTTCAAAATGAAGATTCTCGAGTGGATGGTTGAGAAGGACATAACGGATTACAAGGTCTTCGCGAGCATAATAAAGCTCTACTACTCTCACCACGAAAAGCTCATGGAACTCATAGGTGGATAGATGTGGGAAAAGCTCGTTAATCTCTCGGTGAAGTTCTTCGGAAACAGTCTGGACCCCTACGTGCCCTTTTTCGAAACCATAAGGCCGGATCTCGCCAAGTCCGGCCTGAACCTCAGCCTCAAGGAGTACGTTTACGGGATGTTCTTCGTCGTCCTTCTCGTGTTCATCGCGGCCCTGCCGTTCTTTTCCATCGTTTCCTCGGTCTTCCTCGGACCCGTACTCTCCTTTCTTTTTTCCCTCACGATCTCCTTTCTACTGTCCCTCCTGGTTTTCTTCATCTTCTACTCCTACCCGTCTTTTATAGTAGCCAGTAAAAAGAAAAGCATAGACGCAGCGCTTCCGTTTGCCACGACGTACATGGCGACGATTTCCTCGAGCGGAACTCCGCCGCACCTCATATTCAAAATCCTTTCGCAGTTCGAGGAATACGGCGAGATTTCGAACGAGGCGAAGAAGATATGGAGGGACATAGAGCTTTTCGGCGTGGACCTCCTGGACGCTATGAGAAGGGCGGCTTCCAGGACCCCTTCCGAACTGTTCAAGGAGCTCCTGTGGGGAATGACCACCGTGATATCCTCCGGAAGCGACCTCTCGGTATACCTCAGGGAAAAGGCCAACGGTTTCATGGAAGAAAGGAGGAGAAAGCTCCAGGAATACTCGAAAACGCTTTCCCTGATGATAGAAATCTACCTGACCCTCATAATCGTGGGTTCGATATTTTTCATAATAATGGCCTCGATCATGTCCTCCTTTTCCATGGGAAAACCCGATCCGTTCCTCCCGTTCATCCAGTTCGTGGTGATATACTTCGTGCTTCCTCTGGTTTCGGTCGGCTTCGTTTACATGTTCAAGGTGATATCCCCGAGGTGAGGGCGTGGAGATCGAGATAGACAGGAGGAAAATACCGGTAATCGCCGCGGCGCTGTGGTTCCTCTTCGGTGTGGTCCTCTTCCACTCGGACCCGGCGATAATGGCGAACTTCGTTCTCATAGCAGTTCTCATAGGCGTCCTTCCGTACATTCTGATGTCCTACTTCGAGTACCAGAGAATAAAGAGTATAGAGGATCAGTTTCCCCTGTTCCTGAGGGACATAGCCGAGTCCCAGAAGGCCGGGATGAGCCTTCCGCAGGCGCTGAGGAACGCCGCCAAGGTGGATTACGGAAAGCTCACACCGGAAATAAAAAAGATGAGCGATCAGCTGTCCTGGGGAATCCCGCTTCAGGAGGTTCTGGAGAGGTTCTCCAAGAGAATGAAGGATTCCAAAATAATCAGGAGGTCGGTGAGAATCCTCATAGAGGCCTACAACTCGGGAGGAAACATAACCGAGACCATGGAGTCCACGGCCAACGACGTGACCATAATAAAGGAGGCCGAGAAGGAGAGGAAGTCCATGATGTCGCAGCACGTCACCATGCTGTACCTGATTTACTTCATCTTCATCGTCATAGTCCTCGTGCTTTCTAAGACCCTTTTCCCGATCCTGGAAATGAGCACCGGGGCTCCGGCTACCGGAACCCAGGTCGGTACTTTCCAGGATCCCATGGCCGCCTGTGAGGAGAGCGGCGGGGTCTACTGCATATTCCACCCGGTATTTTCCGCGATCTGCATGATGTTTTCCTTCGGTACCGGTGTGAACTGCTTTTACAAGGCTCTGTTTTTCTCGGTTGTCATCATCCAGGGGATTTTCAGCGGGCTGGTGTGCGGACAGATAAGCGATAACTCCGCGAGGGCCGGTATAAAGCACAGCCTGATAATGACTTCGGCCGGATTCGCGATATTCATAATAACGACGAGGCTCGGGATCGTATGAAAGGGCAGACGAAAATAGAGTTCGTTTTCAGCCTCGTATTCTTCTCCATTTTAATACTCTTCCTCACGCTTCAGGTGACTTCGAACATCTCGTCCGCGCTTTCGGATTCCTACTTCGACTCCCTCAGAGCCAGGGCCTGGTCCCTCGCCGACATCCTTGTCAGGACCCAGGGCGACCCGCCGAATTGGGAGGTGAATCCGGCTTCAGCCAGGTACATCGGCCTGGCTTCCGAACCTTTCAACCTTTCCGAGGCAAAGCTCCGGGAGGTTCAGAACAACTGCAACCTTCTTAACAAAACCGTTCGCGGCCCTTACAGGCTCGTGGTTTACGACGAGTACGGGACCCTAATCGTCGAGTGCGGTTTCGGGGGTCCGGAGCTGAGTTCCGGGGTCACGGTCCCGGTTTTCATAGGAGACAGATTCGGCACCCTCACGCTGGTGGTGTGGTGAAAAAGGGTTTCCTCCAGATAATAGAAGTCGGAATAACGGCGCTCATCGTAGTTCTGGTAATTCCGGGTCTGTTCTCGGCGATAGACGTGAAGTACCAGTGGGACAGGCCCGACCTCCTCCGGACCGGAATCGCCGTCCTTTCGTCCCTGGAACGGTCCGGAAACATCAGCAAAATAATGACCGAGCCCCAAACGGTTATGAGATCGATAGAGAGGATCGTTCCCTGGAACATGAGGTTCGGTTTAGGGATCAAAAACTCGCCTAAGCCGTACATTCTCGTGGGGTGCGTGTGCTCGCCGGAGGATTACGAGAACGTCAGAAAAATGCTCACCCCCGCCTTTTACAACGGGAGGTGGGTGAACTTCACGGTGAACCTCACGGACCCTCGGAGCATAGGAGTTCACGACGTGGCCCTTTTCGTCAATTACTCCGGGCCGTGGAACCTTCCGGAGATAGAGAACTATCTGAAGTCCGGGAAGGGGATAGTTTCGGTGAATGACACGTTCAACCCGTCCCAGGACTTTCTGGACCTTTTCGGTCTGGAGACCGTGACCGGGTTCAATCCGCGGGTCTCTTTCAACGGTTACGATTCCGTGGAAAAGTACTTCATAGCCTTCGGGTTCGATGTCAACGCAAGCCAGAGCCTCGGGTCCGTTGCCACCGGGACCTGGACGGTCTGGAATCAGGACCACCAGGTGAACATCACCCAGACGGGAAGGGTGCAGATATCCGGGGCGGAGCCGTCCGACCTCGGGGAGGGGGACTACTTTTACCTCACGGTCAAACCTGATTATTACTTTAAGGTAAAAAAGGTATGGCCGAGGGAGGTCGTAATTCAGCCGGTGAACCTCTCCTTCCCGTTTGAAAACTTTCTCTCGACCTCCGAGGACCCGGTGAGCGGTAAGGTTAACATCGTGTCCTCCAGGCTGAACGCCCTGGTGACGAGGAACGGAACCGCTATCTGGATTTCCGGCTTCCCGGCCGGGGACGACTACAGGGTCCTCCTGAAGGCCGCGCTCGCATCCCTGGTAACCGATTTTTACTACCTCAGACCCAAGGAAGGTGCCGTAGTCGTTTCTTCGTTCGTGCCGTTTTGCTGCGACATATCCGAGGTCGTCGAACTCGACCTTTACCTGTGGTACGCGGTTTAACCTACATCACCCCGAGCGCAGACCTTTCGAAAAGACGCTCCAGATATTTGGTGTATTCTTCACGAGGAGCGCCGCGGTTCATATACGCCTCTATCTTTTCCACCGCTTTGTGTCCTTTCAGGGTTAACCGGTAGCGCCTGCTTCCGGGCCCGCCGTACGGATTGTAAGCTTCTACGAGCCCAAGGGCCCCGAGATTTATCAGGTCCTGTGCGAGTTTCCGCGTTGTGTCGTATTTCACGCCGAGATCTTCCAGCAGTCTCTTCAGCTTTCTCGGCTTGAGACCATGACCTTTATCCTCTTCTTTGAGAATCAAAAGGATAAGGGCGTATCTGACCTCAGGATCCGTAACGGGATGGGCGGACTGAGCTGCGCACCGTCTCGCGGTTTTCCGGCCGAGCTTTCGCATGATTTAAAAAGGCCCGGAACGGATTTAAACGCTTTGGGGTCCCGAAAAGATATATTTATATAGTTTTCCCACCTATATTATTTTGGTGGTTCTCGTGGAAAGGAGTAAGAGGGTGGTATTCGTCTCTCACTGCATCCTGAACCAGAACGCGAAAGCCGTAGGCAAGGAAAGGTCTCCGGGAATGATTAAGGAGCTCCTGGACATTTTTTCGGAGTCCGGAGTGGGTGTGGTCCAGCTTCCCTGCCCGCAGATAGAGTTCGGGGCTGGTATCGATAGAAAGCCCCACACCAAGTCGGCCTACGACACGGAGAAGTACAGGAACCACTGCAGGAGGCTTTCCAGACTCATTCTCAACCAGATCGAGAGGTACATAAAATCCGACTACAAGGTTCTCGGGATTCTGGGGGTCGAGTTTTCCCCGTCCTGCGCGGTTCACCAGCTCGAGAACGGAAACAAGAACGTTCCCGGAAAGGGAATTTTCATGGAGGAGTTCGAAGAGGAAATGAGAAAGAGGAAGTTCCAGATCCCTGTTATAGGGGTTAACCTGAACAACATCTACTCGACCATAGAGAAAGTCCAGATGCTTCTCAGGTTTTCGTAAAAATTTAAATAAAACCCGGTGCGAATTATTTTGAGGTGGTGTATTTGAAGTTCGTGATTTCGGATCCATCTACGGGAAAGAGCGTTCAGGTCGAGGCCGAGGGAGAGCCACTTTACGGCAAAAAGATCGGGGACGTTTTCGACGGTTCGGTTGTGGGCGTCCCCGGAGCGGTCCTTAAAATAACCGGAGGGACGGACAGGGACGGTTTTCCCATGCGACCGGACCTGGAAGGAACAGCGAGGAAGAAGCTCCTGGTTTCCGGCGGTCCGGGCTACAGGCCCAGGAGAAAGGGTGTGAGGAAGAGGAAGAGCCTGCGCGGGAACACGATTTCTCCGGACATCTCTCAGGTAAACTGCGTTGTTGTGAAGGGCGACGTTTCGTCCCTTTTTTCCAAGGAGGAAAGCTCAGATGAAGGTGAATCCTAAACTCGTTCCGGAGCTGAATGTGATAACCCTCGGACACGTGGATCACGGAAAGTCCACGCTCACCGAGGCTCTTTCCGGGAAGTGGCCCGCGGTTCACACCGAGGAAAAGGTCAGGGGAATAACCCTGAGACTCGGGTACGCGGATGTGACTGTTTACAGGTGCGGCTGCGGGTACACCACGCAGAGTAAGTGTCTGAACTGTCTGAAGGAGTGCGAGCCGGTCAGGTCTTTTTCCATAATTGACGCACCCGGTCACGAGACCCTGATGGCAACGGTTCTGGCCGGTTCTGCCCTGGCGGACGGGGCTCTGTTCGTTATAGCGGCCAACGAAGGCGTGAGGACCCAGACCGAGGAGCACCTGAAGGTGATCGAAATCGCCGGGATAAGGAACGTCGTTGTCGTTCAGACGAAAATCGACCTGGTGACTAAGGAGAGAGCGATGGAGAACTACGAAGAGATAAGGAAGTTCCTGGAGGGTACGATAATAGAGGATGCCCCGGTGATTCCTGTTTCCGCGCAGCAAAAGGTCAACATCGACGCGCTTCTGGAGGCGATCCAGAGAGCGATACCCACGCCTGAGAGGGATTCCGGTGCGGACCCGCTTTTCCTTACCGCCCGGAGCTTCGACGTGAACAGGCCGGGTACAGAAATTTCCGAACTGAAGGGCGGCGTTCTGGGAGGCGGGGTCGTTTCCGGTCTGTTGAGGCTGGGGCAGGAGGTCGAGATCCGACCCGGAGTCCCCGGCCCGAGGGGCTGGGAACCGCTCGTGACCGAGGTAAGAGGTCTCAAAAAGGCGGGGTACGAACTGGAGGAATCCGGTCCCGGAGGTCTTCTCGGCGTCCAGACCGGTCTGGACCCCTCGTTAACGAAGTCGGATTCTCTGGCCGGTTCGGTGGTCGGTCTTCCAGGCAGACTTCCCGAGTCCAGGTCCGAGATAGAGTTCTCTTTCAATCCCATAGAAAGGGAGGGGATTTCCTCTTCTGTTAAACCCGGGGAAACGCTCATGATAACCGTGGGTGTTGCCAAAAGCGTGGGCGTCGTTAAAAGCGGCGGGAAGACCGTTAAAATGGAGCTAAGGATTCCGGTTTGCGCGGATGCCGGGGAGCGGGTAGCGGTTTCGAGAAGGGTGAGCGACCGCTGGAAGCTCATAGGCTGGGGAGAGATAGTTTAACTTCTGCGGGCGGGAAGTCCTTCGTAAGGGAGGTCTCGTAAAGGGTTCCGTGCCGGATTTCCGAACACCGTGAAAACGTGTGAGAAGCCCGTGAGCAAAGCAGTTCACTACCTGTTCCAACCCAGACGGATTATAACCGCCAGGGCTATCATCAGACCGGCCACCCCGAAAGAGATCGAGAGGTAGGTCAGAAAGTCCTGAAGCATCGAAGGCATGTCGAGGACCAGAGACCACACCGCTATTATAACGTTAAGAGAGGTTATGGCCACCAGGAAGTTGATCTCCTCCTTTTTCGTTATGTTGAATATTCCCACAGCCGCTCCGAGAATCGCGAGGATCAGAATCGAAACCGCGTCCGAGACCGAGAAGGTAACCATGAGGTATGATATCACGAAAATCGCGGCGAAGGCGACCGTTCCGAAGGACGGATTCCTCATGAAATTTCTTTCTCTTTATTACAATATAAATCTTTTGGTTGTGCGCTTTTTCCGAGCCAGAAGCCGTTCAGAGCGTTCTGCACATTCAGAAAACTTTAAATATAGGCCCGGACATTTAAAATTTTACATCCGGGTGGCGGGTGAAGTCCTATCGAGAAGTACACTCGTTTCGAGGTCGCCAGAATAATAAGTGCCAGGGCTCTCCAGATCTCCCTGGGAGCTCCGGTTCTGTTAAAAAATCCGGGTTCCACGGACCCGATCGAAATAGCGAAGAAGGAGTTCGAGAAAGGAGTCATACCCATAACCGTGAAAAGGCCAATGCCTAAGAAGGTAGATTTTTATACTGAGCAGAAGAATTCTTAATCATGATCCGGGACCTTGAACTAACGGCTATTCTCAACTCGAGGGGCGAGGAGACCGTAAGGGTAACCGTTGTTACAGAGGAAGGTAGGTTTTCCTCGGACTGTCCGTGCGGGAAGTCGAGGGGTTCGGCTGAACCGGTCTTCCTCCCGGTTTCCAGAATCTCCGGGTTTTTTCCGGAATTCAAAAAAAATCTGATAGGGTTCGATGAGACGGACTTCGAGTCGGTGGATTCCTTTCTGGAGGAGTTCGGCGGCGAAAGATTCTCCAAGATCGGCGGAAATCTTTCGATAGCGGTTTCCCAGGCAGTCCTGAAGGCTGCGGCCGGTGGGGACGTCTACCGTTTTCTCGGAGGCCGGAGAGTTTTTCCCTACCCGCTTGGGAATGTGATCGGCGGCGGAGTTCACGGCGGGTACACCGAGATCCAGGAGTTTCTGGTGGTTCCTTTCGGATCCGAGACCCTTCCGGAGGCCGTTAGGACAAATGTGGAAATCTGGAACGCCGTCAGGACCTATCTGGAGGCCAGGGGAATTCCCTGGGGAAGAAACGACGAGGGAGCGATAACATTTAAGGCAGGCTACCGGAAAATACTCGAGATTCTCTGCTCGGTGGCCGAGGACTACGGGGCCGGAGTCGGAGTGGACATGGCCGCTTCAACGGTTTTCGAGAACGGTGAGTACAGGTACCCCAGCTCCGGAAAGGTTCTGGATCCGGGGGAGCAGTTAGAATTCGTGAGGGACCTGGTGAGGACCTTCAACCTGGTTTACGTCGAGGATCCGTTCCACGAAGAGGATTTTTCGTCTTTCGCGGAACTTACAAGGTCCGTTAAGTGCGTGGTCTGCGGGGACGACCTGTTCGTGACGAATCCGGAGAGGCTGGAGATAGGCCTTAACCTGAAAAGCGCGAACGGCATCATCCTCAAACCGACCCAGGCCGGCACAGTGAGCAGGCTTTTTAAGACGGAGAACCTGGCCAGAAAAAAGGGCATGATCAGGGTGGTATCCCACAGGTCCGGAGAAACCTGCGATCCCTTCATTTCCGATCTGGCGGTGGGTACGGGATCCGAACTCGTAAAATGCGGGATAATGGGCGGCGAGCGGGTGTCCAAGGCCAACCGGCTTCTCGAGATCTGGGAGAGGGAATCGGAGAGGGGAAGGGTCAGGATGGTGAGGGTGAGGTGATCCCTTGCCTGTTAACGCCCCTGCCGAGTACTTCAAGGCCGAGGAGAAGTTCCGGGAAGCGAAGACCAGGGAGGAGAAAATAAGGGCCCTGGAAGAAATGATAAGGCTGCTTCCGAAGCACAAGGGATCGGAAAAGCTTTTAGCCGCCCTAAAGACCAAGCTGTCCAGACTCAGGAACCAGAGGGAAAGGGCCGCGAAGAGGAAGGGGTGGATAAAAAAGGAAGGGGACGTCATGGTCTGTATACTCGGGCTTCCGAATTCAGGGAAATCCAGGCTTCTCAACGCGCTCACCGGGGCCGGAGTCGAGGTATCCGAAGTTCCCTACACGACTTCGGAACCCGCAGTGGGAGTAGCTGACTACGGAGGGGTGAAGATTCAGCTCGTTGAAATTCCGGCCGCCTTCCGGAGGGAGCACATGGGACTGGTTAGGAATTCGGACGCGGTCCTCCTGGTCGTCAATTCGGAGAGGGACAGGGCCGAGCTCGAAAGCGTGCTGAAAGGTTTCGGAATAGAGCTACCGGTTTGCGAGTCCAGAGCGGACGAGGAACCGGAGACCGTCAAGGAAAGGATCTGGAAGGTTTTGAGGTTGATAAGAGTGTACACAAAAGTCGGTAAGAAGGTTGAAAAGAGACCGATAGTGCTGAAAGAAGGGTCGACGGTGAGGGACGCCGTCGCCGAGATTCACAAGGACATGCTGAAGACGTTCAGGTTCGCCAGAATCTGGCCCGGAAAGTACCCCGGGGAGAAGGTGGGTCTGAATTATAAACTTAGGGACGGAGATATAATAGAGGTGTTCGCCTGATGGCCGGAAGGATGAAAAAGTGCGAGAGGTGCGAACTTTACACTCTCAGGGAAAGGTGCCCGAGGTGCGGCATGATCACGGTTTCCCCGCATCCGCTGAAATTTTCTCCTGAGGACCGGTGGGGTGTTTGGAGGAGGAAAGCTAAGAAGATGGTTTTGAACGACGATTAACGAACAATACACTTATAATCGTCGAAAATTTTATAAACCCCCGGATAAAAATACTTTTAAAACT